>JAYUDQ010000222.1:0-6023 GCA_043739745.1 Acidimicrobiia bacterium
GGCCTGCCGGTCGAGGTCGGCCAGTACGACCTTCGCACCGCGGGCCGCGAGCAGCCGGGCCGCGCCCTCCCCGATACCGGACGCACCGCCGGTGATGATTGCCGACGTACCTTTGATCTCCATAGGGCGGGGACGCTATGTGGCCCCAGCCGTGCCGCCAAGTTGGGGACTACAGGTAGGTAGCCGGGGAACCGCCGAGGCCGGAGAACAACCGGGTGGCCGCGTCCGAAAGCGTCTTGGGGATCAGCGGGTTCGCCGCCGCGAGTGCCAACGCATCGACCCCGACGAGGTAGCGCTTCAGGGGCCGGCGGCTCTCGACCGCCGAGACGATGGTCCGGGCCACGATGCCCGGGGGCGGGGCGAAGCGGCCGATCGCTTCGAGGGCCTGCGCCGAGCGTCTGTAGGCGTCCTTGTAGACGGAGTCGTCGTTGCCGGCCAGGCCTTCGGTCTGCTCCTTCGCCCTCGGCTCGATGCCGGTCTTGAAGAAGCCTGGCTCCACGATCGACACGCGCACGCCGAACCCGGCAACCTCCATGCGCAGAATATCGGAGAGGGCTTCGAGACCGAACTTCGACGCGTGGTACCAGGCGTTCAGCGGCAGGACAGCGGCCCGTCCGGCGATCGAAGACACCATCACGATCCGCCCGCCGCCGAGCGAGCGCATCCCCGGCAGCGCGCACGATGAGACCACGGCCGGGGCGATGAGGTTCACGTCGAGCTGGGCGCGGGCCGAGGCCGCCGACACCTCCTCGACGGCGCCTACCTCGCTGTACCCGGCGTTGTTCACAACTCCCCAGAAGGCCGGAAGACCGGGGAAGGCGGCCACGACGGCCACGTCGTCGGAGACGTCGAGCACCAGCGTGTGGACCAATGGACTGACACCCGCATCCTTGGCCGCGGCCCGCAGTTCCGCCGCCTTCGCCTTGGAACGGACGGTCCCCCAGGTCTGCCACCCGCGTGACGCGAAGCGCAGCACGCTGGCGAGACCGATTCCCGAATTGGCGCCGGTGACGAGGATGGGTCCGGGACGTTCGGCTGCCATGGCGGCCTCCTAAGGTGATCAGTGATCGGTGGCCGCAGACTAGGAGCTGTGCGCCGTGGCGCGTCGGCCCGATGCCCGCGGTTCAGCGGAAACGTGCGGTGAAGCGGCCACCCTGCAGATCGACGGTCACGGGCACGTCGAACGCCTCCGACACAGCATCGGTGCTGATCGCGTCGCCAATCGGTCCGCAGCTCACGGCCGTGCCACCCTTCAGCAGCAACGCGTGGGTGAAGGCCGGCGGGATCTCCTCGAGGTGATGCGTCACGAGCACGGCGGCCGGTACTTCTGGATCAGCGGCAATGGTCGCCAACCGGGCAACCAGGCGCTCGCGCGCGCCAAGGTCGAGCCCCGCGGCGGGCTCGTCGAGTATGACCAGCTCGGGCGGCGCCATCAGCATGCGGGCCAGCTGCACCTGCTGGCGCTCACCTTCGCTCATCGTGGAGAACTCCCGGTCGCCGAGGTAGCCGAAGCCCGCGGCGTCGAGCAGCGACTGCGCCTTCGTCGCATCAACGTCGTCATAGGTGTGCCACCACGGTTCGAGAGCTGCGTATTTGGCCGTCATCACGAGGTCGCGGCCGATCACCTGGGGGCGGACCATCTTGGCGAACGCCGCGCTCACCACACTGATGCGAGTCCTCAAGACGCGCCAGTCGACGCCGTGGCCGAGCCGGGCACCGAGCAGCGCCAACTCGCCGACGGTCGGATGGAGGTAGCCGGTGATGAGGCGCACGAGTGTCGTCTTGCCCGAGCCGTTGGCACCGAGGACAACCCACCGCTCGCCCGCGCGGATCGTGAGGTCGAGGTCTCGCAGTGCCCACGTCTCCTTGGCATCGAACGAGACACCGACATCTGCGAGCAAGACGACCTCGGCAGAAGGGACTTCGTCTGCTGGGTGATTGGACATCGAAACATCTGCGCGCGAATCAATGGTCATGGGTCTCAGTGGGTAGGCGACAGCGGTTGGGGACCTGACGATCGTAGGCAAGGGTCACGGTTTCGGAACAGAACGCACTGCCGGATAGCTTCGTCCTCATGGCCGCAGCATCTGAGTTCGACACCGACACCGCTGTGCGCCCCGCATCCGGGACACCGGGACCGGGGCGCTGGCTTGCCGACCTCACCAACCGCTGGGACATCAACGACAAGCCCAACGGAGGGTACGTGCTGGCCACCGCGGTCCGGGCCATGGCCGGTGCCGTACCGGACCATCCGCACCCCTTCACCGTCACTGCCCACTACCTGCGGCCGTCGCAGTCCGGTCCGGTGGAGATCGACGTCGAAGTCGTGCGCACGGGTCGCAAGCTGGCCACGGTCTCTGCCTCGTTCGTCCAGACCGGCAAGGAGCGCATCCGCCTTCTCGGCACATTCGGCAGTCTGACCGAGGCCAAGGGACCGACCGTCGTACGGGCTACACCGCCCGAGTTGCCGCCAATCGGGTCGTGCGTGCGACGCCAGCACGACGAAGGTCCGCTCCATCCCATGTCAAACATCGCCGACCGCACCGAGACGTTCCTCGACCCAACGACCGGATGGGTCAACGGAACGCCGAACGGCGTTGCCGTGGTGAAGGCGTGGACCCGCTTCGCCGACGGCCGCGCACCCGACGTCTGGTCCCTGCCATTCTACGTCGATGCCATGCCGCCGGCAGTGTTCGAGGTACTCGAAGGCGCGCAATGGGTCCCGACGATCGAGCTGACGGTGCACATCAGGGCCGTCCCCGCACCCGGCTGGCTGCGCACCGTCATGTCGACGAGATTCCTGATGGACGGCTATCTGGAGGAGGACGGCGAGATCTGGGATTCGACGGGAACGCTCGTCGCACAGTCGCGGCAGTTCGGGATGGTCTTCCGCCCGTAGCGAGCCGGCCGTGGCCGCCGCCCGGCGGGTCAGCCCAGAACGGCGTCGAGCAGCCTTCCCACACCGCGACGCATCACGTCGTGTGTCGCGATCCCCGTCAGATCAGCGGTCTCGCGGAGCGCGCGGTCTGCCTCGTCGTCGGTGAGCCGGGCGCAATTGAGGGCAATCGCGCGCACCTTGGCCCTCGGATACGAGGGCGTCGCCGCAGCAACCGCTTCGTAGAGTGCGATCACCTCGGGCAGCGGCGGAATGGCGACGTGTTCAAGCCCATCGAGCGCGGTCTGGCCCGGCCGGTGCACAAGCACAAGATCCGTGGCCATCGACCCGCGGAGCAATGCGATCCAGGCGGTGGAGCCGGGATGCAGCGCCGAGCCCTGGCCCTCTACCCAGAGGACGTCGTTGTGCGGGCCGTAGCGCATGCACAGCTCCTCGATCGAGCCGGAGGCGAAGTCGACCCGCACAGCATCGAGGGGTACGCCGTCGCCGCTGATGCAGATGCCGATCTGTCCGGTCGCGATGAAGCGCGAGCGGATACCGCGGGCACGGGCGGCGCGGTCCAGTTCGATGCTGGCCGTCATCTTGCCGATGGCCATGTCGGTTCCGACCGTGAGCACCCGCCGGCAGGACAGTTCGAGTGCCAGGCCCCGGCCGCTTCGCAGCCCGACCGGCTCGCGTCGCACGTCCCAGATGAACGCTCCAGGCTGCAACGCCGCAGCGAACTCTGGGTCGTCCGCATAGACGCCGTGAAGCCCGTTGACCAGCGACATGCCTTTCGTAAGTCCACTGATGATCTCTTCGCGGTAACCGGGCGGGAGGATGCCACCAGAGGTGGCGACCGCGATCACGAGGACATCGGCACCGAGAGCCGCGGCCTGTGCGACATCAGCGACGATCGGGACGTCGGAGTCGATGCCGGTGATCGAACGCAGACTGTCGCCGACTCCCTCGGCCGCGATCACGCAGGCGACGGCCGCCTCCGAATAGCGAAGGAGCCCGAAGCCCATCTTCCCGTTGCGCGTCCTCAAGTGCCCGTGCATCAGCAACGCCAGGTGGCTCGACGGAGGGATCACTCCGGATGCACCTTCCACGACACTCCGAGGCCGGCTCGGCTGCTCGGCCGCACGGTCCCGTCGGTGTACGAAGCGCCAACGAACGGGTCGTCGAGCAGGTTCAGATGGCTGTCGAGGTCAAGGCAGTCGACGAACGACGCGAGCTGCGCTCCGGCGCTGATGCCAAGCGACGACTCGCCCATGCAGCCGATCATCACCGACAGCCCGTTCGCTCTGGCCGTGTGGATGATCCGCAATGCCTCGTCGATCCCGCCGCATTTCATCAGCTTGAGGTTGACGCCATGGACGCGGTCAGCGAGCGCAGCCACATCGGCCGACGTGCGCACCGATTCATCGGCGAAGATCGGCACCACGCTCGTCTCGTGCAACCCGACGAGGTCGTCCTCGGCACCCTCCGGAAGCGGCTGCTCGACGAGCTCGACATCACGTTCCGCCAGCCAGCGGGTCATGCGCCGGGCGCCCGCGAGGTCCCACCCGCCGTTTGCGTCGACCCGCCATACGACTTCGTACCCAGCCCGCGTCGCCGCCTCCTGCGCAGCAACGAACATCGCCTCGTCGGCGTCGAGTCCGGCGGTCTGACCGAGCTTCACCTTCAGCACCAGCGCACCCGTCCGGCGCAGGATCTCCGGTACAACTTCGCGGATCACGTCGGGTGCGTTGATCCCAACCGTCAGCGACGTCGGCGCGATCCTCGATGGGTCGGCCCCCAAGAGGCGCCACACCGGAACATCAGCGCGCATACCAATCCAGTCGAAGAGCGCCATGTCGAGCGCAGCGCGGGTGGCGCTCCCCTTCATCTCTTGGCCGACGATGTCGCCGACGTGCTGGCGCTCAAAGGGGCTCAACGTCGCAAGTGCAGACTGCCACTCGGCGATCTGCGCCTCGGCGGAATCGGCGGTGTCGCCCGTGACGTCGCTGGGCGCCATCTCCCCCAAACCCACAATGCCCTCGTGCTCGACCCGGATCACTACGTTCGTCGAGCCGGCTGTCGTGCCTCGGCTGATCGTGAGCGCGTGACGCTTGGTGAGCGTGATCCGCTGGGTCGACAGGCGCACGGCGCGAGACCATACCGGTCGTCGGACATGCTGGGTAGGTGGCGATCGAACCTCCTCCTCCGTCGTCGGCGTCGGCGTCGGCGGCGGCTTCGGCGGCTTCGGCGGCTTCGGCCGTCTCGATGGGCACCGAGCAGCACGTCGATCACCTCGTGGTGGGTGCCGGCTCGGCGGGCTGCGTCGTCGCGTCGGTCCTGAGCGCCGATCCGACGACGACCGTTCTGCTCCTGGAAGCAGGTTCCGACCGAACCGTCGTGGGGACCGACGAAACCCGAAGCCCGAACCTGTTCCGCGCCATCAGCACACCGGGGCGGACGTGGGAGGGCATCACGGCGACTCGCGCCAAAGGGCTCCCGCAGCGGCCCTACGCACGCGGCCTGGGCATCGGTGGGTCGAGCGCAGTCAACGGCCTGATCGCCATGCCCGGGCGGCCAGAGGACTACGACCGCTGGGCCCGTGACTTCGGCTGCGAGGGATGGGCATGGCGTGATGTCGAGCCGACGTTCCTCGCACTGCGACGCCTGCTCCGACCGCAGCCGCCGGACCAGTGGCAGGGCGCCGATCGTGCCCTCGCACTCGCGGCCCGCTCGCTCGGCCACCCCCTGCTGAGCACCGCCAGCATCTGGCGTGCTGACGGCGTTGGGCCGGCTCTGCTCACCCTGGCCACCGATCCCGTGGGCGGCGCGACCGTGCGTGGCTCCGCCGACGTGGCCCACCTCGCCGGTGCCAGGTCTCGCCCGAACCTCACCATCCGCACTGACGCCGTCGTGCGCAGACTGTTGCTCGATGGACGAAGGATCGTCGGCGTCCGCCTCGACGACGGAACGGAGATCACGGCCGCGCATGTGAGCATCTGTGCCGGCGCGATCCTCTCGCCGGCGCTGCTGTTGCGGTCCGGTATCGAACGCGAAGGGATCGGCGGCAACCTCTGCGACCATCCTGCGGTCGGCGTCACCCTGAGGCTGCGCGCAGAAGCCGACATGGCGCGCCCCTCAACGGCTG
>JAYUDQ010000223.1:0-2253 GCA_043739745.1 Acidimicrobiia bacterium
CGGTTGACGATGATCGTGGCGTCGGCCGCAAAGGCGTTGGCATCGGTGAAGACGCGCACCGGGCAGTCGCCCTGATCGAGCTCGACCACGTCCATCGACGAGAGAATCGGGCCGATCGCCGGATCGTCGAGCCCGTACGACTCGAGCACCTCGCGCTGCCCATCGGCCGTCGCCCCGCCATGGCTGCCCATGGCGGGCACGAGGAACGGTTCGCCACCCTGCTGTCGGACCCAGTCGGCGACGCGCCCGACGATGGGGACGAGGTCGCGGATCCCGCGGGAGCCAACGGCGATGGCAACCCGCGCGCCCGCTTCGATGACGACCCCGGATGCGGCGAGGGTTCGGTCGGTCGCGGCCGCGACGTCGTCGAGGACCGGCTCGTCGAGGTGGAATCGGATCCGGTTGAACGGCACGCTGCGGCTCGCGGTCACGGGTCCCAGTGTGCCAGCCCGTGTACCAGTAGCGGCCCGCAGTGAGAGGATCGCAGCCGATGAGCACCGCACCCGACCTTGCCGAGCTCCGCGCCGCCATCGACGATGCCGACCTGCGGGTGCTGTTGATGTGCCTCGTCCACCTCACCGGCGACCAGCGCTGGATGCGCTCGCCCTACCTACCGAAGCGCGATGTCCGCCTCATCGCCGACCCGCTTGCCGGGTTCTCCGACGAGATCGTCACCGAGATCCGCACCGCGATCGAGGAACTGCTCGCTGCCGGCATACCGACGCCGGTCCTCGACGATCCCGGCGCGGTGCTGATGGCCGACATGATCGATGCATGCCTGGGCGAGAAGATGCCCGCCGAGTACCTACCGATGATCCGGGAGGACATGGGCTTCGAGACCGCCGGCACGCAGTGGTCGGCCGACGTGCGCCCAGCACCCGCCGTGTCGGTGCTCGTGGTCGGCGCCGGCATCTTCGGCTTGTCGATGGCGGTGCAGCTC
The DNA here is from genome assembly GCA_043739745.1 of Acidimicrobiia bacterium. Lineage (GTDB taxonomy): Bacteria > Actinomycetota > Acidimicrobiia > Acidimicrobiales > JANYDT01 > JAYUDQ01. The sequence continues at coordinate 941 of JAYUDQ010000223.1, forward strand.
AAGCGCCTCGGGATCGCCTTCACCGTCATCGAGAAGAACACCGAGGTCGGCGGAACATGGTTCGAGAACCGCTACCCGGGCTGCGGCGTCGACACGCCCAACCACTTCTACTCGTACTCGTATGCGCCGAACCACGGCTGGAGGCACTACTTCTCGCCTCGCGACGAGCTGTTCGCCTATATCGATGGATTCGCGACCGACCAGGACCTTCGCCGCCACATCCGATTCGACACCGAGCTCGTGGCAGCCAGGTGGGATGACGATGCGCAGCAGTGGGAGGCCACGCTGCGACGTTCTGACGGTGGCTCGATGGTGGACGAGACCGTTCGCGCCAACGTGCTCGTCACCGCCATCGGCCACTTCAACAAGCCCAACCCGCCGACCATCCCAGGCGTCGAGGACTTCGCCGGACCGATCTTCCACTCCGCCCGCTGGCCTTCGGATCTCGACCTGAAAGGCAAGGACGTCGCGATTGTCGGGACCGGCGCAAGCTCGATGCAGATCGTCCCGACCATCGCCGGTGAAGTAGGCGCGCTTACGATCTATCAGCGCTCGCCGCAGTGGGCCCGCAACCTTCCGGAGTTGAGTGCCGAGGTGAAGCCCGGCACGCAGTGGCTCCTCGAACACGTCCCGTACTACGCGCAATGGAACCGCTTCACGCTGTTCTGGCGCTACGGCGACGGGCTGCTGCGCCACCTCCGCAAGGACCCCGACTGGCCCCACCCCGAGCGCTCCCTGAACCGGGTGAACGACCGCCACCGCGTCGAGATGACCGATCACATCACCACGATGCTGGCCTCACGCCCCGACCTCATCCCGAAGTGCCTGCCCACGTATCCGCCCTACGGCAAGCGCATTCTGCTCGACAAGGGCTGGTTCGCGGCACTTTTGCAACCGAATGTGGAGCTCGTCACCGACGCGATCGACCGCATCGAGAGCAACGGGATCGTCACCGCCGACGGCACCTCACGTCACGCCGATGTCGTCGTGCTCGCTACGGGCTTCTCCGTCACCGACCTCGCCGCCCGCCTCAACATCACCGGCCGCGGCGGCCGGCGCCTCGCCGACGAGTGGGCCGACGACAACCCCCGCGCCTACCTCGGTATGACCGTGCCTGGCTTCCCGAACTTCTTCTGCATGTACGGGCCGAACACCAACCTCGGCCATGGCGGCAGCGGCATCTTCGTGGCCGAGTGCCAGACCCGCTACATCACCGGTGCAGTCGTCGAGATGGTCGAACGGGGCATCGGCGCGCTCGAGGTGAAGCAGGCCGTGTGGGAGGAGTTCATCGACCGCGTCGACGCCGAGCACGA
>JAYUDQ010000224.1:0-2252 GCA_043739745.1 Acidimicrobiia bacterium
GGTCCGTCCGATCATCCGGCCGGACGGTACCGGCGAGTTCAACGAGACCTGGTTCACCAATGCCCGCTGCGCGAAGGCGAACGTGGTCGGCGGTGTGAACAACGGCTGGAAGGTGGCGATGACGACCCTGGGCTTCGAGCGCGGCTCGTCGGCCACAACCGGCCATCGTCGCTTCGAACTGGAGCTCGACCTCATCACCGAGCGGGCGAAGCAGAACGGTTCGATCGAGGATGCCCGGGTCCGGCAGCGTCTGGCGAAGGCGTATTCGAAGGTGCAGATCATGCGCTTCAGCGGCCTGAGGTCGCTCACGTATGCGCTCCACAAGCGCGGGAACGTGGTCGGGCTCGGAGCGACGAACAAGATGTTCTGGAGCGAGTATCACCGCGAGGTGATGGAACTGGCCATGGACGTGTGGGGCATGGAGCGTCAGATCCTCACCGGCGGCCCGGGCGCGCCGTCGTGGCCCGGTCAGGTCCGCCACGGCAGCGGCGCGGACTACCCGGTGAGCCCCATGCAGTCAGCCTTCTACTTCTCCCGCTCGGAGACGATCTGGGGCGGCACGGCCGAGGTGCAGCGGAACATCGTCGGTGAGCGCGTGCTCGGTCTTCCCAAGGAGCCCAAGCCGGGGGGTACGGGCAACAAGGTCTGACGGCTACTCCGGCACCGCGTTCGTCATGCCGCCGGTGGCCCGGAGCGGCAGCTCCCGAAGCGTCCATGAGAGCAGGAACGCGAGCACAGTGATCGGCAGGGCGATCAGGAAGACCCGTCCGACGCCAGAACTGATGGAGGTCGTCACCGCTTCGCGAAGCGTGCTCTCGAGCGCCTTGATCTGCTTCGGTGCACGGATCAGGTTTGCCAGCTGTTTGCCCTTGCGGCCGGATGACTCGGGCACCCGAGCTGTGAGCTCTTGTTTCAGCTTGGCGTTGAAGACGGTGCCGTACACGGCAAGGGCGACCGAGCCGCCGAGAGACCGGAAGAACGTGACCGTCGCCGTGCTGATGCCGAGGTCCCTCGACTCGACGGCGTTCTGGGACGCAATGCTCGTGGTCGGCATGGCGAACCCCATACCCGCGCCGATGCACAGCATGCCAATCCCTATGCGCGCATACCCGGTCGTCGGACCGATGACATGGGCCACGATCGCGACGCCGGTCGACATCACGCCGAGGCCGATGATGGGAAATCGCTTGTAGCGCCCCGTCGACGAGATCCGGCGGCCTGCATAGGTTGACGCGAAGAGCACGCCGAGCATGATCGGCAGCGACATCAGCCCCGAGCGCGTCGGCGAGATGAATCGGACGTCCTGGAAGAACACCGAGAAGTACAGCGACGCGCCATACATCGTGGTCCCCACGAGGAACCCCAGCGCGCAGCAGACCACCACCACTTTGTTGCGCAGCAGCCGCGGTGGGATGATCGGCTCGGCCGCCCGGTTCTCCTGCAACCAGAATGCTCCGATCAGCACTGCGCCGAGAACGAAAAGTCCGATGATCTCCGGCGAGCTCCATCCGTGGTCGTTGCCGAGCTCCAATGCCATAAGTACACTTATGATTGCAATGGACATCAAGGCGGCGCCGAGGATGTCGATCTTCGCTTCGATCTTGTTGAACGGCAACTTCAGCACGGTGCTCGTCACGAAGAGCACGCCTATGCCGATCGGGATGTTGACGTAGAAGATCCACCGCCAGCTCGTATGGTCAACGATCCAGCCTCCGGCGAGAGGACCGGCCAGGCTCGACAGAGCGAACGAACTGGTGAAAAGGCCGATGAACTTGCCGCGGTCGCGAGGAGAGACGAGGTCGCCGACGATGGCGAACGACAGCGCCATGATCCCACCGCCTCCGATGCCCTGTACGGCCCGGAACGCGATGAGCTGGTTGATGGAGCCCGCCGCTCCGCACAGCACCGACCCTGCGAGGAACGTGCTGATGGTGATGAGGTAGAGCCTGCGACGTCCGTACAGGTCGCTGAGTTTGCCGAGCAGTGGCGTGGCCAGCGTCGAGGTCAGGATGTATGCGGTGCTTACCCAGGCCAGCTTGTCGAAGCCGCCGAGCTTGCCGGCGATGGTGGGCATGGCCGTGGCGACGATGTTGGCGTCGAGGCCCGAGAGGAAGAGGCCGACCATGAGCCCACCGATGACGAGCTTCAGCTCACGGTTTGAGACTGCGGCGCCATTGCCGGCCGACGGCGTCGGCGTTGGTGGCGGGGCCGTTGGATCGGTCGACGTCGCCGCAATCATCTCTGCCTCGTTC
>JAYUDQ010000225.1:0-6005 GCA_043739745.1 Acidimicrobiia bacterium
AGTCGGCGAGGATGGCCGCTCGCTCCGCTATTTCGATTCGGTCGAGGTAGGGCTCGAGTGCTCGGAAATGCGCCACGGCTTCGCTGGTACTTTCGATAGCCATTGCCGCTCTGGCCGCTCGCGGCGCGAACGCCACGATCGCGTCGACGTCATTGGCCTCTGTTGCATGGTGGACGAGCCTGGCCGGATCAGCTGATTCACCCAGGGAAACAAGCACTTGGTGGTTGAGGCTTCTTCGAGCCGATGGTGACAATGACGACTCGATGGCCCTTCGTTGGAGCTCATGCGGAAAGGACAGTGCGTTGTCATCGACCTTGAGCAGTCCATATCGCACGCACTCAGCCAAGTGGTCCTTGGTCGACTGAACGATGTTCTCGACGAGTGAAATCTCAACCTGTCCTGGCACGACCGACACAAGATCAAGGACCCGTCGACCCTCGCGCGAGACCTTCGATGCTCGTGCGAGTACCGCATCCCTGACGGAGAGCGGCACCGCGTGAGTTCCCGAAGCCAACACCTCGGTGACGAAAAGCGGATTGCCACCGGTGAGCGCCAAGACCGCATCGATATCGAATGACTGCGACTCGATCATCGAGCTCACCGCAGCGGCCGACAGCCGGCTCAGCGACATCCGCAGGAGGTTCTGCGGCGGAAGTTCCCCGATGACGTGTCGAAGCGGATGGCTTTCGTCTACTTCCCCGTCGCGGTAGGTGAGGATCACGAGTCCGTTCGCACGTCCGATCCGTCGCCCGAGAAACTTGATGACGTCGAGCGTCGCTTCGTCGGCCCACTGCGTGTCCTCGAGCACGAGGACAGTCGGTCGCTTGCGTGACAGCAAGTCGAGAAGGATCTCCATCACCGCCCTTCGATCGCCATTGGCCAGTGGTTGCGCCAGCGACGAATCCAGCCGTGCGATGTCCCAGATCGATCCAAGCGGCTGGGGCGTCAGCAGATCGTCGCACGCTCCCAAGAGCGTGTTGGCTCGGGCACGACAGTCACTCAGAAATTGGTTGACGAGCGTACTTTTGCCAATCCCGGCCTCACCGCGAACCAGAACCACGCGGCCGCCGGACGATCCGGTCGTATCGACCAGCCCGGCAAGTTCCACCAACTCGGCTTCGCGCTCAAGGATCATGTGTGGTCGAACCTCCTTGGCGCAGCATACGCGCAGGCCCATCTGGGTTCATTTTGGGTCGGGCAATGGAGGGCCTCGCTGGCTGCACCCAAATCTGCGTAGCCACGCAGCGGATTTAGGTGCCCGACCCTCATGACCTCGCTCGATGGTGACGTTACGTTCGACCTCGCCATCATAAAAGCGCCGAGGAGGCAGCGAATGTCACTGTTCATGGATGTCCACAACATCGAAGGTGGTGTCTTAGCGAGCGATGTAGCTGAGGCCCACCGGAAAGACCTGGCAACCCAAGCCAAGTACGGCGTGTCCTATCTCCGGTATTGGGTCGATGAGAAGGCGGGGAAGATCTTCTGCCTTGTCGAGGCCGAGACCGCTGAGGATGCCCGCTCCGTCCATCAGGACGCACATGGTCTCGTCGCCGACGCGATCTATCCCGTCAGCGAACATTCCTGAGATATCCGCAAGACGCATACAACCAAAGACGGACAGAAGTCCGTCAAGGAAAGGACCAGTTATGAAGAAGACCATTCCCATCATTGCCATGACAGCAGCCTTGATGCTGTCAACCACTTCGGGCGCAATGGCCGGTGGCCAAAACGTCGACGATCACTCGGAAGAACACAACAGACACGCAACGACCACGAGAGAACTCGCCGCGCTGAGGCGGGCGACCGCGGCAAACCGCGAGCTGTCGAATGCCCTGCATGACGGATACTCGGCATTCGCGATCCCACCCGACGTCGGGGGGACCCCAACCGCTGGTCTCGGCCTTGTGGGAGACCCCACCTGCTTCGACAACGCAGCTGGCGGCATGGGGGTTCACTACGTCAAGGGGATCGATGCCGACGTGACCGCAGATGTTCCTGAGGCCATGGTCTACGAGATCACCAAACGCGGCGCCCTCAAGCTCGTTGGGGTGGAGTACATCGTTCCCGACAATCTCGTCGACCCCGCCCACCCGCCAATGCTGTTCGGCCAGAGCTTTCACCATCACGACTACCTGCCGGTCTACATCCTCCATGTCTGGGCATGGAAGCACAACCCGAGCGGACTCTTCGCGGACTACAACCCGACAGTAAGGGCGTGTCCTTTGCCAGCGTCCTAGCGACAGACCACTCGGCTCGAAGGTCGACCCGAGACTGCGGGGGATGTCAGGCGGTGCCGCCTCGAGCGGTGACCAGCGACCGGCAGACCTTCCAACCGCCGTCCTCCTTCACGAGCGTGATGAACACGTCGCTGTCGTCGCCCTCCCCGTCCGTTCCCACGTCTTGGAAGTCGACCGTTGCCGTGTCGCGGTCGACTTGGACGTTCAGGTTCCCGGGAAGGGCGAAACCGCGGTCATCGGCGGCGATGACACCTCACATCCGAGCTGGCAACCCGCTTCGATTCATCCACCCACCAACGTACACGGCGACCCCCTCGAAGAAACTGCCGCAGCACCACCGCACAAGTGGGGAAGAATGGTCGGGCCATGCGAACGAACCTGATCAAAAAAGGCGATGACCACCTCCGCTACGAGATCCGTGAGATCGTCGAGATAGCGAATGAGATGGTCAAGCTCGGTGTCGACTCCATGATCTGGGAGAACATCGGCGACCCCGTCGCAAAGGGGGAACGGCTCCCCGACTGGATGAAGGCGATCGTGCAGGAGGCCACGAAGGACGATCGTACGTACGCGTATTGTCCGACTAAAGGCGACATCGAGGCTCGAAGGTTCGTGCTCGAGCACTTCAGCGACTCCTCGATCTGTACCGAGGAGGACATCATGTTCTTCAACGGGCTCGGCGACGCGATCAACAAGATCTTCTCGAACCTCTCCTCCCACGCCCGTGTCATCGGCCCCAACCCGACCTATCCGTCGCATGCGACGGCCGAGGCCATGCATCATGGCGGCACCCACATCACGTATCCGCTGAAGATGGACGACGGTGGCCGCATCGACCTCGCCGCCCTCGAGGACAGCGTGCGCACAAATGAGGAGATCGTCGGGATACTCGTCATCAACCCGAACAACCCGCTCGGCGTCGTGCACTCACGCGAGGACCTCGAAGCCGTCGTCGCCATCGCCCGCGAGTACCGCTGCTTCTTGCTCTTCGACGAGATCTACCAGCATCTCGTGTTCGACCCGTCAAAGATCGTGCGCCTGTCCGAGATCATCGGCGACGTCCCGGGCATCTCGATGAAGGGCGTCAGCAAGGAGATTCCCTGGCCAGGTAGCCGGTGCGGCTGGATCGAGGTCTACAACGCCGACCACGACGCCAACTTCCGTGGCTACATCAACACGATCGTGATCAGCAAGATGCTCGAGGTGTGCTCCACGACGCTGCCGCAGGTCGTGTTCCCGAAGATCGTCACGCATCCCGAGTTCAAGGCGTTCATGGCATCGCGCCTCGCCAAGTATGCGCGCAGGGCGAAGACTGCGTTGGCGATCTTCGAAGGGAGCGCCGTGCTGAAGCCGGTCGTACCCGATGGCGTCTTCTACCTCACTGTGGTCATCGACACTGCGGCCTTCCCGCGCACCGCCACGCTCGAGTCCCGCAACGATGATGTGCGCGCCTACGTCGACAAGCTGCTCGGCGATCCGTCACTGCGCACCGACAAGCGCTTCGCCTACGAACTGCTCGGTGCCGAAGGCGTGTGTGTTGTTCCGCTTTCCGGCTTCTCGAGCCCGATCGACGGCTTCCGCATGACGCTCCTCGAGAACGACGACGCGCTGTTCGAGGAGACGTGCGTGCGGATCCGCCGGGCCGCCGACGCGTACTTTCAGCCAGTCTGAACAACGCAGAGCCGGCCGTAGCCTGAAAACACGAAGGCCCGGCGCTTTCGCACCGGGCCTTCGCTTTCGTGGCGGGGACAGGATTTGAACCTGTGACCTTCGGGTTATGAGCCCGACGAGCTACCGAGCTGCTCCACCCCGCGGCGGAAATGACACCGTAGCACGGAACGCGCACCGACAAATCCCGGACTCACGCCCCATCAGGGGACCGTAGTCACCGAGGTGGAAGAGGGAGAGGAAGAGGGCGAGGAAGTGGACGTGCTCGCCGCCGCTGCCCGTGCGATCGTGGTCGTGACCGCGGCTCCCGCACCGCGCCGGACCGCTTCGGTCACGAGCTGCCCCATCTCGTCCACCTTCGCCTGGTACACGTCGAGCTTGCGGCCCGCAAGTGCGGCCTGTGCTGCCTCGTAGGCCCCGCTCGCCCGTGTGAGGATCTCCTCGGTCGAGAGCTTGGCCAGATCGGCGACGCTCAGCGGTCCGGAGGTGGCGGCCACGATCGAGGTGGTCGATTTGATCGTGGTCGGGGTCGGGGTCGGGGTCGCATTGCCTCCCGTGGCTGCATCAGGTCCAGTGGTGCCGAGGCCGTCGACGGTGCCAGCGTTCGGCTCGAGCGACTGCTTCAGTGCCTCGGCGAGGGTCGGCTGGAATCCGATGCGACCATGGAACAGGACGATCACGTACGTGAGCAGCGGCAGGTTCGAGTCTTTGTTCTCCACGAACATCGGCCGCACGTACAGCAGCGAGTCACCGACCATGAGGACCTGCAGATTGCCGTAGCGCACGGATGAACCGCGCAACCCGAGCTGCGACTCCTTGACCGACACCTCTTGGAACGCGCTCATCCGATCGGCCGCGATCGATGGCCCGAAGATCTGCTCGTCGCGGGGGAAGACATAGGCCTTCAGCTCGCCGTAGCGGTCAGGGTCGCTCTCCCCCACCATGATCGCCCGCAGGTTCTGCTGCGAGTCGTTCTGCGAGAACGGAACGAGGCTCTGCTGAATCGAGAAGCGTTGCTTTTCGCTGCCTGGGAGCTGCGCGAGCAAGTAATAAGCGGGCATACGACGTGCCTGGCCGCTGGCGGGATCGTCACTGCCGGCAACGACACTTCCGGGATCTTTGCTGATGTCCCAGCGATCGTTCTTATTGAACAGCTGCCGAGCCGTGGTCACGTGATACTGGGCATAGATCGACGATTGAATGCGGAAGATGTCCTCCGGGTAGCGGAAGTGTGCTCGGAGACCGGGATAGAGCTTCTCGACCTGCGAGGACGGTTGGAAGAGCTTCGGGAACGCTGCGCGGTACGCCTTTGCTATCGGATCCTTCTCGTCCACGACGAAGAACGTGGTGGACCCGGTGTAGGCGTCGATGACTACCTTCACCGAGTTGCGCACATAGTTGAAGGAGCCTGCGAGGCCGCTGTCGGCACCGAGGAGCCCAAATCCGGACGTCTGCTGCGAGTACGGGTATCGGGTACTGGTCGTATAGGCGTCGAGCACCCACACGATACGGCCGCCGATGACGACCGGGTACGGATCGGCGTCGTAGTGCAGGAACGGCGCCGCCATCTGTGCCCGCTCCCGCACGTTGCGCACATAGAGGATCCGCGAGGATGCGGTCACCTGATTCGAAATGAGGAGGTTGGGGTCTGCGAACCGAAGCGCGAATGCCGCCTTCCGAAAAATCGACTTCACCCGCACGCCGCCATCTCCGTCGTAGGAAAACGTCTGATCGGCACCGTTCTTGTCGGTGAAATCGACTTCCAATGCCTTCGTCCCGCCGATGGCATAGGAGTCGAAATGCTCGCCGAAGTAGACGCGAGGCTGCGTGAATTTGAACAGACCCTCGGGCGGCAGGTTCTGTACGAGGAATTGTGGCTGGCCCTCTTCGGTCGCCTTGTTGGCCGCGGCCATGGCCACGCCGTAGCCGTGCGTGAAGTTCAGCCGCCGCTTCACCCAGGACGTGATCTCGTTGAAGTCCGGATCGAGCTCCCGCACCGACACGATGACCGGCTTCACCTTCCCATCGATCGTGTAGCGATCAACATCGACGTCACGGAACCGGTAGTAGCCGGCGACCTGCTGCAGCTTGGTGAAGGTG
>JAYUDQ010000226.1:0-2251 GCA_043739745.1 Acidimicrobiia bacterium
GGCCGAACGCGCCGCACCGGGTCTCGAACGGCTCCTCAAAAAGGTCCGACGGCTCACGCCTCGGGGCTGGAGCGAGGAGATGGAACAGCGACTCGCAAGCGCCGGGATGAACACGACCTGGACGGCCGAGAAGGTCCTCACCGTCAAGGCCATCGGTCTGGTGATCGGCTCGTCGATCTCGTTGTGGTGCTTCAGCAAGGGAATCGGCAGCAAGCTGAACCTGGCCGGCTTCCTGATCGCCGGGCCGCTCGGGTTCTTCCTCGCCGACATCCTCATCAAGAACGCGGCCGACAAGCGGCAGGGCATGATCCTGCGTTCGCTGCCGGACTTCCTCGACCAGATCACCGTCGGCGTCGAAGCCGGACTCGGGTTCGACGCAGCCATGGCCCGCTCCGCCAAGTCCAACGAGGGGCCGCTGGCCGAAGAACTCCTGCGGACACTGCAGCACGTACAGGCTGGTCTGTCACGAGCCGAAGCGCTCCGCGGGCTCGCCAACCGCAACAAGGTCATCGAGCTCCGCCAGTTCGTCGCTGCCATCCTCCAGGCCGAGCAATTCGGCATCCCCATGGCCCAGGTCTTGCGGGTACAGGCCCAGGAGCAGCGCCGTAAGCGTCGGCAGCGGGCCGAAGAGAAAGCCATGAAGCTCCCGGTCAAGGTGCTCTTCCCGCTCGTGCTGTGCATCCTGCCGGCGCTCTTCGTGGTCCTCATCGGACCGGCTGCGATCCAGATCAAGAACGCGAAGTTCTGAAGGTGGCGGAGCCCAGCTCCGCTCGCTGACGCTCGCTTCGCCCGTTACGGCTTCTTGGTTGTTGACGGGAACTTGGACGACGGCGTGGCCGCCGCGGGCAGGGCGGACGTGAAGGGCGCGGTCGTCGAGGCGGCCGTGACGTCGGGCGGGGCGATATTCGTGTAGAGGATGACCGAGGAGTTGCGCTGCACGAGGGTGGTGCGGCGGGGTCGGGTGTACTCGACCGGGACGTCCGGTGCGCCGACGGTCGAGCTGACCAACAGTCCGACCGCGCGCAGCACTGCATTCGCATCGGCCGGGATCATGCCAACCACGTTCGGAACGGCGACCCGCTCCGGACCGCGTGACACGGAGACGGTGACCGTCGATCCCTTCTTCACCTCGGTGCCGCTCTTCGGCGTAGTGAACGCCACCTTCCCTTTCGGCGTGATTTCGGAGTAGGCCTGCGCTCGGGTACCGATCAGGCCGAGGGTGGTGAGCGTCTGCACTGCGTCGTCGGGAAGAAGGCCCGAGACCTTCGGGATGAGCACGGTCGGCAGCCCGCTGGACATCACGACACGGACGATCGAATGCGGTGGAATCTTGCCCTTCGGTGACCAGTCGATCACCTGACCTTCGGGAACGGTCTCGCTCGAGCTGAACGTCGGCGGATTGCTGATCTTCAGCCCGCGATCAGCAATCAGCGCCCGAGCGCCCTCGAGGGTCTGCCCGCTCAGCGTCGGGACCTCGACCGGCTCGACACCCTTGGACACCCGCACGACGACGGTGGCGCCTTCCTTCAGCTTCTGGCCGGCGGCCGGGTCCTGCGAGATGATCAGCCCCGACTGCACGGTGTCGCTGAATGTGGTTCCTGCCGAGCGAAGGTCGATGTCGAGAAGCGCAAGCTGCTGGCGAGCCGAAGCGAGCGACTCGTTGGCCAGCGACGGAACCGGGTGGGAAGGCACTCGCCGAGACTGGACGAATGCCAGCAAGCCACCGACAACGGCCACCAAGGCGATACCTACCACGATGCGCTTCCTGCGTCGCTTCCGCGCGCCGGCCACTTCGGCAGAAGTTGGCGCGGTGGGCGAATCTCCGCCGTTCGGGCGCGAATGCGTTTGCGTCTCGGCGACCACCGGCTCCGTCGCCGGCGCGCCGACCGGTCGTTTCGGCGAACGCGCAGAACGCGCAGAACGCGACACCAGTTCCGGCGGATCGTGCTCGAGGGGCTCGTCGAACAACACCGTGCCCGGCGGGAGGTCGATCACGTCGGGTGGTCCACCGGCCGTCGAACCCGTCTCACCCTCATGCAGAGCAACGTCGAATACCGAGCTGCCCCCGGCTTGGCCTGCTGCGGCGGCGTGCGCCGGCCGGCCGGCGACAGAGGTGATGTGCTGTGTCGGGTCGCGGTCCTCGAGCAACGCGCCGCGCTCGAGGATCATCGAACCGTCGAAGGGTAGCCGTTCGCCGCGGGGCAGGTTGCGAGCGACCTGCTCGAGCGCCTCGACGAGACGGACAGCATCG
>JAYUDQ010000227.1:0-14347 GCA_043739745.1 Acidimicrobiia bacterium
GCCAGAGTGACCATGCGGCGCCACATCGCTCGGATCGAGGCCGGCGAGGTGCTCGACGACGTGGCCTTCCCCACCGAGGAACCGGCGCCTGCATCGGGCACCGTGGTCGAGGTCGAGATCGCATCCTACGACTCGCGGTCGCCGCTGTTGCCGGGGCACATCGCGGATGCCCTCGATTCCGCTGACCCTGCTGACCTCCAATCGCTGTTCGCCGGCCTCGCCGATTCACTCGACCGCCCCTCCGAAGATGACGGGCTGGAGGCGGTGAGCGTCGATCACTCGGGTCACGTGCTCATCAGACTGGACGGGCACTGGGCAGTTGATCGCGTCGCGGTGGTCGAGCCTGAGGAGGCCTTCCGGCGATTCTGGACCTCTGGCCAGGTCGCTGCCACTCGACGATCGCGCCTCTGGTGGGTCCCCGGGAGGGTGCTGCTGCAGCTGACGGCTGCGACGTTCGTCCTCGTGGCACTCGTGGCGCTCGTGGCGTGGATCGGGTGATGCAACCGTGAGCGGGCTGAACGGCACGCCGATGAATGGCGCGTCGCTGAACTGCGCGTCAATGAACGGCTCGCGGTGGGAGCACCCGTCAGCGGGTCCTCCCACGCATCTCGGGGACGAACCCGTCTGGTCGCCAACGATGGGGACCTGGCCCGGTGCCGAACCCGATGAGTTCGAGGTGGAGCGCCAGCGCCTGGAAGCCGAGATCGCGGCCGCCAAGGCCCGAATTGCCGCGGCGAGGCGGCGAGCCGCCGATCGAGACACGGAGCTGCGCGCCGAACTCATCGCTTCGCAGGAACTCGTCGCCGAGATGGAGCGCCAGCACGAGATGGCCCTCGCCAGAGTACGCGAGGCAGCGCAGGCCGAGGTCAAGCGGGTCTTGACCGACGCCCGCCGCCGGGTGGCAGGGGACCCCGCACGAGAGACGGCTCAGGGACCGTCCGAGGTGGACTATGCAGAGTGAGGCCCCCTCGACAGGCAGTTCGGCGCTGCCTCCACGGGCAGGCGTTGCTCTCCTGACCTTGCAGCTGCGCGCCTCCCTGCAGGAGGCGGAAGCAGCAGAGGCGGCCGCTGAAACCGATGCCCTGGCTGCCCGCGAGCAGTTGCGGGAGCGGCTCGAGCAGTTGATCGAGGAACGGCGCGTTCAACTCGACGCGGCACTGGCCGACGCTCACGCAGAGGCGGCGACCGCGATCGAGGCAGCTCAGCGCGCCGCGTCGGTGATGGCTGCCCAAGCGTCGTCGACTGTCAACGGCGCCTCACCCGCGATCAAGAATGCAGCCGCCAGAAGGACCACCGCTCCAGCGCCCGACGCCGTATCAGACATCCCCGCGGAGGATGTCGCCACGTCGGTCGTCGAATCCGTTGCTCCGAAGACACTGCAGGTCGCGGACGAGCGGGCACCGATCGATACGCGCTCGGGCAGCGTTGGACAGAGCGCACCCCCGCTCCCGGCGTTCGACGAGGAACCGCCAACGGCAAACCTGACGATTCGACAGAGCGCTCGCGCAGATCGGGTTGAGCCCGCCCAAACGGCAACTCCGCATGTTGCAGCGAACATTGTGATCGACGCCGAGGCGTTCGCCCGTGTCTTCGCCACCGTGCTGGCGAGCATGCTCGACGAGCGCTTCTCCGCGCTTGGCGGCATGCCCTCCCGCCAGGTGCTGGCACCGCCGCCGCCGCCGAAGCGTTCGTTCCGGGCCAACGTCCTGCATCCCGACGTGATCCTGATGGGGCTCACCATGATCGTCGTCCTGTTCGTCCTCGCTGCGTGGCTGGCCTGAGACATGGACGTGACGACAACCATTCCGAGCGCACCCGACGCCGGTGCCGCGCCGCCCGAGCCCCGCCCGCTCGTCGCTCGCCGCGGCCGCGGTGACCGGATCTTCTTCGGTGGAGCGACGGTGAGCGGAATGTCGGTTCTGGCGGTCATGGGCGCGGTCGGCGTGTTCCTCGCGATCGAGGCCAAGCAGGCGCTCGTCGCGGCCGGCCCATCGTTTCTCACCACGGCTGAATGGAACACCGACCGAGGCCATTTCGGCGTCTCTGCTGTCCTCGTTGGAACGGTGCTGATCGCCGTTGTGGCCGTGGTGGTCGCCCTGCCGATCGCCCTGGGCACAGCGCTCTTCATCACGGAGATCGCGCCGAACTGGATGCGTTCGTGGCTGGTCGCTCTCGTTGACCTGATGGCCGCGGTGCCGAGCGTTGTCTATGGCCTGTGGGGGTTCTTCCTGCTGGAGGGCCAGATCGTCGGGCTGTCGCGCTGGGTCAACGCGTGGTTCGGCTGGATACCGCTGATCAAGGTGGTAGGTGCGAACCCGAGCAGCCCGCTGTCCAGCGCCAGCGTTTACACAGCGTCGGCGTTCATCGCCGGGGTCGTGGTGGCGATGATGGTCCTGCCGATCGCATGCGTGGTGATGCGGCAGGTCTTCTCACAGGTTCCGCTCGGTGAACTCGAGGGTGCGTTCGCCCTTGGGTCCACCCGGTGGGGCATGATTCGCGTCGTTGCGTTGCCGTTCGCCCGTGGCGGCATCATCGGCGGCACGATGCTGGGCCTCGGCCGCGCGCTCGGCGAGACGATCGCGGTGGTGCTGATCATCTCGCCGAGTTTCAAGATCAACTTCCATCTTCTCCAAGCAGGCACGAACTCGGTGTCGAGCCTGATCGCGGTTCGGTTCAACGAGACGTCGGGCGTCGGCCTGTCGGCGCTGTTCGCCGCTGGGCTCGTGCTCTTCGCGATCACACTCGTCATCAACTTCACCGCGTCGTGGTTCATCGCCAGGTCGCGTTCGGGAGCGAGCAGCGAAGCATGACGACCACCCTGCTCACCGATCAGACTGTTGCGCGCCTCGCGTCGCAGTCGGCCGACCCAGCCGCCGGCGACGGCGGTGCGGCTGAGCCGTCCGCCACGATGCTGCCGAAACGGCCCGGCCGGATCACCGTGCCGCAGCAACGTCGCCTCACCAGACAGTTCTCGCGCGAAGACGCGTTGCGCATCGCTGGGTCATTCCTCAGTGCCCTCTGCACCACGTTGTTGATCTTCGGCGGGATCACCCAATTGTCAGGCCGGCTCGGCTTCGTCGTCGTCGGCTTTGCGATCTTCCTGGTCACCTATGCCGTGCTGGTGTCGCTCACCGAGGACCTCCCGATCGTGATCGACAAAGTGATGACGATGCTGCTCGGGTCGGCAGCCGCCGTTGCCATCGGAGCACTCTTCTCGGTTGTGTTGTTCACGCTGTGGCGGGGCCGGACCGCGCTGTTCAGGTGGAACACCTATCTCGACGACCTGAGCCGCACCGGCCCGCAGGACGGCCTTGGCCAGGGCGGCGTCGGGCACGCCATCGTCGGGACGCTGATCATCACCGGCCTGGCGATGCTCATCACTGTGCCGCTCGGGCTGGCGTGTTCGGTGTACCTCACCGAGACGAAGACCCGGGCTGGCGAACTGGTGCGCACGGTCGTCACTGCGATGACGGCGCTCCCATCGGTTCTCGCCGGCCTGCTGGTCTTCTCGACGTGGATTCTCATCCTCGGGTTCGAGCGATCCGGCCTGGCGGCTGCGCTCGCCGTGAGCATCGTGATGCTGCCCATCATCATCCGCGCGGCCGATGTCGTGCTGCGCCTCGTGCCCGGCAATCTCCGCGAGGCAGCGGCCGCGCTCGGCGCGCCGCGCTGGCGTACCGTCTGGCGTGTCGTGCTGCCGACGGCGCGCTCCGGGCTCACCACGTCGGTGATCCTCGGCGTCGCCAGAGGCGTCGGCGAGACGGCGCCCGTGCTGCTCACCGCCGGGTTCACCGCGACGATGAACGTCGACCCGATCAAGAACCCGATGGTGACGCTGCCGCTGGTGGCCTTCAAGCTCGTCAGCTCGCCGCTGCCGGCGCAGATCTCGCGCGGCTTTGCCGCGGCGGCGGCGCTGATGGTGCTCGTGCTCGTCCTGTTCGCCGTCGCCCGCCTGCTCGGTGGACGCCCGGTGGGCCGCCTCTCGGCGCGCCAGGCCCGCCGCGCAGCTGCGCGCTCGGAACAAGACCTGCGGCGCGTGCAGACTCGTCATCAAGCGGGCCGGCCATGAGCCGCCAGAACGCTCCGCGACGGCGGATGCTGTCGGGCGTGGCTGGATTGCTCGTGTCGGGGTTGATCCTCCCCGGGATCTCGGCCCGGCCGGCCGCTGCCGACAGCTATCAACGCATCTCCGGTGAGGGCTCGTCGTGGGCGGCGAACGCGATCGACGCCATGCGCGTCGACGTGCAGCAATTCGGCATCACCGTCGACTACAACCCGAGCGGCTCGACGGCGGGCCGCACGGACTTCCGCAACGGCACCGTGGACTTCGCGGCGTCGGACATCCCGTTCCAATTCAATCCAGAGGACGGCTCGGCACCCGAGAATCCGGTGCCTGGCAGCTACGCGTACATGCCGGTGGTCGCGGGCGGCACGGCGTTCATGTACAACCTGAAGATCAACGGCAAGCGGGTTACCAACCTGCGCCTCTCCGGTCAGAACGTCGCCAAGATCTTCACTGGGGTCCTCACGACCTGGAACGATCCGGCGATCCAGGCCGACAACCCTGGGATCACGCTGCCGGCCCGAACCATCGTCCCAGTTGTTCGATCCGATGGATCCGGGTCCACGGCTCAATTCACGATGTGGATGATCCACCAGTACCCAGACATCTGGAACACGTACTGCCAACACTCCGACCATGCCCCGGCGTGCGGCTCGACGTCGTTCTATCCGGCGATCCAAGGGATGATCTTGCAATCCGGGGACACCGGCATTGCCGGCTACGTCAAACAAGGCTTCGCCGAAGGGGCGATCGGCTACGTCAACTATTCGTACGCGGTGGGCAACCAGTTCCCCGTGGCGAAGGTGCTCAACGCAGCCGGCTACTACACCGAGCCAACGCCCCAGAACGTCGCTGTATCCCTGTTGAAGGCCAAGATCAACACCGACGCCAGCAACCCCGCCGTGTACCTGACCCAGCAGCTCGACGGCGTGTACACCGACACCGATCCGCGGAACTACCAGCTCTCGTCGTACTCGTACCTGATCCTGCCGACGGTCGTCGGCGGCCAGTTCAACGAGGCCAAGGGCAAGACGCTCGGCGCCTTCTCGTACTACGCGATGTGCCAGGCCCAGCAGCAGTCCGCCTCGCTCGGCTACTCGCCGATGCCGATCAACCTCGTGCAGGCCAGCTTCGATCAGATCACGAAGATCCCCGGCGTCGTGGTGCAGAACATCGACATCACCAAGTGCAACAACCCGACGTTCGCTTCCGACGGCTCGAACAAGCTCGCCGACACCGCGCCGCAGCCGCTCGCGTGTGACCGCCAAGGGGCCACGCAGTGCCCGAACGGCACGGGTGGTCTGTCGAATGTGGCGACACCCGTGTCGGGCGACGCTCCGAGCGGTGTCCCGACGGCGAGCACCGTCGTGATCATCGTGACGCCGACTCCCGCGACGGCCGCTCCCGGTGTCGCGACTGCGACAACGGCCCCCAAGGGCGGTGTGACGGCCACCACGGCGCCGGCAGCTCGTCCAACGGCGACGACGGTGGCCGGGGGCGTGACGGCGACCACGGTCGCAGGGGTCGTGACAGCGACCACGGTGGCCGGTGGGGGAACTCCAGCCGATTCAACTGGCACCAGTGACACGACAGCGCCAGGCGGTGCGACCGCGAGCACCGTTGCCGCTGGGGCCTCGACAGGCCAGAACTGCGACGGCAACACTGGAGCGTGCGGCACGACACCGGGAGCGCCGTCGACCAATGCCGATCCCGCACCCGTGCCCGCCGCGGCCACACCGACGACGCTCGCCAGATCGTCCGGCTGGGACGCGTCGTTGGCCCTGATTCTGTTGGTCATTGTTCTGACGCTCGCGCTCGTGCTGGCGCCGGCGTTGTCCTGGCGGTATTTCTCGCGCACCGGACCGGTGGCGAGGTGAAGCCGCATTCCAAAGCCTGGCTGCTCGGCCCGCTCGCGATCTTGGTGATCGCCGCATTGACGACCTCGAGAGCAGACGCCGCTGATCCGGTGCCCGGCAGCCAGGGCACCGACACGGCCCTGCCGGCAACCGCGTCGGCGGTCACGGTGACTGGCCGCGATGCGTTCGCGAGCCTGGCCATTACGGTGAACCAGACCGCAAACCTGACCGACCAGGCCGTGTCGATCACGTGGACCGGTGGCACACCGACCCACGACGGACCGGGCCGGTTCGGCAGCAACTACCTACAGATCTTCCAGTGCTGGGGCGACGACGGCACGAATTCTGCGAATCCGGGTCCGCCTCCGGAGCAGTGTGAACAGGGCGCCGTCGCTGGAACGCCCGGTGGTCTGCCCGGCACGCTGTACCCGGACGGATTCGCGTTGGGCAGGGTCATCTCCCGGTCGGACTGGCCGAGCTTCGATGCATCGGTCGGATACCTGGACCCACCGACCACGAATGTCTGGCTTCCGTTCAAGGCTGTCGACGGCACCGTTGTGAACAAGCAAGCCGACGTCACGTTCAACCCGTCGATCGGCGGAGGGAACTACTGGCTGAACCCGTACTTCAACCTCATTACCACGAACGAGATCGTCGGAGCAGCAACCGGTCCCGATGGCCGCGGCGCAGAGTTGTTCCAGGTGCTCACCGGCGCACAGTCGTCGGGTCTCGGTTGCGGACAAAAGACGCAGCCCGTCGCCAGCGGCGAGAAGGTGGTCCCCAAGTGCTGGATCGTCGTCGTTCCACGCGGATCTGCGGCCGCCGAGAACGTCGGAACCCCGTACGAGATCAACCCTGACCAGTCCGGCGTCATCACCTCGCCGGTGTCGCCGCAGGCCTGGAAGCACCGCATCGCCATTCCGATCGGCTTCAATCCGGTTGACTCACCGTGCGCCTTGGGCGCGGACGAGCGCCGCATCTCCGGATCGGAACTCGCCCATCCGGCGATCGCGAGTTGGCAGCCGGCACTGTGCGGCACGGCCGACCTGCCGCCCTACTCGTATGCGCCGGTCAGCGACAACACAGCGCGTCAACAGTTGGTGTCCGGACAGCAAGGGTCACCAGGCATGGTGGTGGTTTCCCAGCCGCTGTCGCGCGACAGCATCGATCCGGCGAACCCGGTGTTCTACGCGCCGGTCAGCGTGTCGGGGCTCGTCATCGGCGTCAACATCGAACGCAATCCGAAGTTCGACGCGCCGCGCGCAGAGCAGCAGCTCTCCGGAGTTCGCGTCGCCGACTTCAATCTGACGCCTCGGCTGGTGGCCAAGCTGCTGACCCAGTCGTATCAGCAGGCGGTCAGCATCGAGTCTCACGCGCCGAACTACGCGTGGATGGCGGCCAACCCACGGGACATGGCTGAGGATCCGGACTTTTTGCAGTTCAACCCCGAGTTCAGCATTCTGCAAATCGCTGACGAGCGTGCCTTCAGCGGCCTGCAGCTGCCGGCCGGAAACTCCGACGCAGCTCAGCAGGTGTGGCAGTGGATACTGGCCGATTCGGAGGCACGCGCATGGCTGAACGGTGCGCCCGATCATTGGGGCATGAAGGTCAACCCGGTCTACGCCACGAACCCCGGAAACAATTCCACCGGCATCCCATTCGCCGACCCGCTGCCGAACTCGTTCCCCAAGGCAGACCCGTACTGCTATCAGGCGCCGGCGCGTGGGCCTGGGAACTCCATCGCGCCGGCCCCTCTGTGCGGCACCGACTGGATGCCGTACAAGCGGACGTTCTCCGAGACGGCGCGGGTCACCCGCAGCGCGTCTGATGGCGCGAAGATCGACGAAAACCCGTTCGCGTTGAACTCGACCGATGTGTGGAAGACAACGCAGCCGCAGTTCCTCGGTCGCCGCGCGATGCTCGCTCTGACTGACACGCCGTCGGCGGCTCAATTCGGGCTCCAAACAGCGCGCCTGAGCCGGGCCGGCGACAACGGACCGAATCGGGCGTTCGTGGCGGCGGACAACGCTGGACTGGCCGCCGGCGTCGCCTCGATGGCGCCCGTCGATGAGCCTCAGGTGCTCGAACCATCGCCAACCGCGTCGGCGCCTGGTGCCTATCCGCTCACGGCCCTCGCCTACGCGGCGATCGCGCCGCTCGGCCTCGACTCGAGCGCGCGGTCGGACTACGCCGCATTCATCGACTACGCAGCCGGCCCGGGGCAGGTGGCGGGCCTCGAGCTCGGACAGCTGCCGAGGGGCTATGCGCCGCTGCCCGACACGCTGAAGTTCCAGGCGTCGGCGGCAGCGTCCGTCGTTCGTCACCTCGTTGTCGTGACCCCGGATACGACGACAACTGTGCCAACGACACAGCCGGCAACGACGGTGGCTCCGACAGTTCCGCCGACAGAAGCGCCACCGACGGAAGCGCCACCGACGGAAGCGCCGCCGACGACCGCGGCATCGACGCCACGAGGCCCGATCACCAAGCCACGCACGCCGACGGCGACGTCACCAGCGACCACGCCGTCTGCCACGACCGCGGCGCCGACGAGCACCGATGCCGCGGCCTCCACGGACTCGGCCACCACGACCGAGGCGGCGACCGCAACAACGTCGGCGCAACGGACCACGACAGTGCCTGCCGTCGACACGACCGGCGCGCCGATCTCGACGAGTCCATCCGTGGTCACGCCCGTCGTTCACCTCGCTGGCAGCCGCTTCGCCGTTCCTGCGCTCGGAGGCATGGCGATGGGCTCGGCGTTGTTCGCGCTCGAGATCACCAAGCGCCGTCGCCGTGGCGGCGCCGACGACGACGGTGCGGTTGATCCCGGCGAGATCGAGCCCACCTGAGATGCCCGCGATCGAGATGAGCAACACGATGTCAGTGCGAGCGCGTCGTCGGCTGCGCCCTCTGTTGGCGACGGTGATCGTGGCCTTGGTGTGCCCGCTCATCGAGGTCGCGGCAGCTGCGTCCGACTCCACCGTCGGCGCCCCGGTTCGTGCTGGTGGGGTCGTGGTGGTGGACCCGTACAACCCGTCTGAAGCACTGACCCACGGCAGTGCTTCCACCGTGTTCACCGTGAGGCTGCCGGACAAGTCGACCTGCCCGGGCGACAGCGCCAACGACCAGTGGCGTGTCGGGAGCTACATCGTCCCAACGGCTGACGATCCCGTCGCCATCCGGTACGGCGCAGTCGGCCCCGAACCGGTCGGCAACGGGCGATACGCCTTGTTCATGGTCGACACGACGCCGTTCGTGCATCAGCTGACGATGCGCAATGCCGTGAGGGGTCAGCCCGGTGTGATCCCTCCGATGCCGCCGTTCGACTTCACGGTGGTCGCCGGGGAGAAGATCCCAGACGGTCGCTATCGCATCGGCGTCGCGTGCACGTACTTCGGCAAAACAGCTGAGTACTGGGACACCCAGATCGCGATCAGCGGGTCCGGTGTCACCAAGGGCAAGCTGTTGTGGCGCCTCGCCGACGTTCCCGACACCGTCTTTGCATCCGGCCAAGGCTCGGGACGATCGACGCTCATGATCATCGTCCTCGCGGCGGGCGGCCTGGGTGCAGTCGCCTTCTGCATGTACTTCTGGCGACACAGGCGCCGCCCGATCACCACCCTCTCAAAGGAGCGCTCATGATCCACCTGACCCCGTCGAAGCGCCGGCTTGCCCAGCACGTTGCTCGCGCAGGGACTGTGATCTCGGCGTTTATGTTGGTGTTCGGCGTCGCAGCTACGCACGTCGGTCCGGCGGCTGCCGCCATCGCAGAGTCCGGCACGGTTCGGATTGCCAACGAAACCGGTGGGCCGCTCAGTTCCGGCGGTAGTGCGACCGTGTTCGCGATGACACCTCCGTCAGGTGCGGCCTGTCCCGGCAGCGGCGCCGGAACGCCTTCGTATCGCTGGCAGATGTTCTTCGTTGCGGCATCGGTGGATGCGTCTGCGCTCGCGTACGCCAGCGGCCCGAAGCCGGTCGCAGGCGGCGCGTTCGTCTCCCCGATGTACGACAGTGCGGGAAGCAACCCCGTGACGAACCAGAACCCGTCGGCGAGTCCGCTCGGATTGATCTCGGGTATCCCGACGGTCTCGTTCTCGGCCTTCAGCCCAGGCAACGTTGCGCCAGGTGACTACAAGATCGGCTTCGCCTGCACACTGGCCGGCGCTACCGTCAGCTTCTGGTCGACGACGATCACTGTCGTGACCGACATTGCGGATGCGCCGGCTCGATTCACGTGGACGGTTGGCGCAGTATCCGCGACCACCACGTCGGCGGCCACCACGACCACGGCAGCGGCCACCACCACCATGCGTGCTGCGACGTCGACGACGCGTGCTGCGACGTCGACGACAGGCGCCACGACGACGACGCATGCCGCAACCACGACGTCGGTGGCTGGTTCGACGACGACCATCGCCGTCACCGGAACCGGCTCGACGACGGCGACAGCGGCCTTTTCGTCATCGGCGACTCCCACCACCTCGGGCACCCTTGCGTCGACCGGCACTGCTTCGTCGTCGCTGTTGATATGGGCGGTTCTCCTGCTCGTGTTCGGCCGCATCACCGTTCTGCTGGCTCGTCCGATTCGGGTGCAGCCGCAGGAGGATCGATGACGGCCGTCACGTTGTCGCGGTCGGATGCAGCGAGGCCGCGCGTCGGGGTTCGATCGGCGCGCGCCAGGTCGAGATCGTCGAGCTGCGCAGCCGTGCCGCCGTTGAGCCCGCGTCTGCAGGTTGTCCGCTCCGTTCTGGTGCTCGTCTTCTTCCTCTCGGCAGCGCTCCTTGTCCAACTCGTCGTCGTGAGCTGGCTGCAGCAGAGGGCGGCGCAGGGGCGGGCCTACAACACGTTCCGGTCCGGGCTCGCCAACGGCATCGCACCGATCGGGCCCACGGACGAAGCGAACCGCGAGCTCCCTCTCGGGGCACCGATCGCGTACCTAGAGATTCCCGACATCGGACTCAAACAGGTCGTCCTGCAGGGCACCACGTCGAGCGTGTTGTTCGACGGTCCGGGGCACAGCCGTGACACGCCGCTGCCAGGCCAGGTCGGCGTCAGCGTGCTGCTCGGGCGTCACGCGGCGTTCGGCGGGCCGTTCGCCGACATCGACCAGCTGACCGATGGAGCGCTCATCAAGGTGACAACGGGCCAGGGAGTGTTCAACTACCGCGTTCACGGCGCGCGCTTCGAAGGCACGCCGGCTCCGCCTGGGCCCGCTGCCGCTGCGTCACGACTGACGCTGGTCACCGCCGCCGGCCATGTATTCCTGCCGGACGGAGTCCTTCGTGTCGACGCCGACTTGGTGGGCAAAGCCGTCGTCGGAGCCGCCCCTGTCGTCACCGCCGCTAGCCTTCCCGGGCCGGAGCGGATCTTGGCGGGCGACGGGCGAACGCTGTGGGCGCTGGCCCTGTGGCTGCAGGCACTGATAGCACTGTCGATCGGCGTCGCGTGGGCCTGGCACCGGTGGGGCAGGGCTCAGGCCTGGGTCGTGTTCCTGCCGCCGTTGATCGTCGTCGGACTCGCTGTGTCCGGCGAGGCCGTTCGTCTTCTGCCGAATCTGTTGTGATGATGAGGAGCCGATTGCCGTGACATTCGATTCGACCCAGACGATGAGCGACGCCGTGTCCGACGTCGCCGAGTTCCCGGGCTCGGCCGTCGTGCAGGTGGTGCGCGGCGATGCAGTTGACGCCGACGCCATCGTCTCGGAGCTGCACGCCGCAACTGTCACCGTGACTGATACGCAGATCTCCGCTGCCGACGGCGACATCGCGTGGTCGTGGCTCATCGACGACATCGAGGGCGTGGTTCACGGCGCGAACGGCTCGTGGACGATCTTCGTGGTTCCCGGAATCTCCGACTTCGGGGTCTCCGTGCCTGCAGACCGCGTCGACGAGTTCCGCAGGCTGCTCGGCGGCTTCCCCGACATCGAGGTGCTCCACCAGCCGGGCTCGGCCACGAGTCGATCCGTCCTTCTCGCGCCGTTGGCCTGGGCTGCGCCCAACGCGCCGCTCGTGATCTGCGAGGCGACTGCCCCCGTCGTCTTCGACACGGCGCTCGGCCTCGTGACCGAGCCGGTGGCGACCACACCGTCGATTCTAACGGCGCTCGCGGGCCTCGAAGCGCGCAACATATCGGCGTGGTTCGGGTCGCACCAGGTCCTCGACCGGGTGTCGCTGGACATGGCCGCCGGCGACGTCACCGCGCTGATCGGGCCATCCGGGTGCGGCAAGTCGACGTTCCTTCGCATCCTCAACCGGATGCACGAGATGATTCCGTCGGCGTCACTCGCCGGTGAGGTGCTGCTCGATGGGCACGACATCTACGACCCCAACCGCAAGCTGACCGATGCCCGGCGGGAGATCGGCATGGTGTTCCAGAAGCCGAACCCGTTCCCGGCGATGTCCATCTACGACAACGTGCTCGCCAGCCTCCGGCTCACGGGCGTGAAGGCCAGCGTCGCAGTGAAGGACGAGATCGTCGAGTCATGCCTGAACAAGGCCGGCCTGTGGCTCGAGGTGCGCGACCGGCTCCGTCAACCCGGCGGCGGCTTGTCCGGCGGGCAGCAGCAGCGCCTCTGCATCGCCCGCGCGCTGGCGATCCGACCGAGGGTGTTGTTGATGGACGAGCCGTGCTCCGCGCTGGACCCGACATCGACGCGCCGCATCGAGGAGACCGTGATGGAGCTTGTTTCAGAGGTGACGATCGTGATCGTCACGCACAACATGCAGCAAGCCGCGCGCGTGTCGAATCAGTGTGCGTTCTTCCTTGCCGAGCAGGGCACGCCTGGGTTCATCGTCGAGCACGGACCCACTGCGGCGATGTTCGGCTCACCGCAGGATCCGCGCACGAACGACTACGTCAACGGCCGTTTTGGCTAATGCAAGACGAGCTCAAGGTGAACACTCTGCGACCACATCCAGTGTTCACCTGAGGGCCAACTGTTCGACGCTTCGGCCTGTCACGATCACCTCGCTCGGATCGGAATCCGTCTGCTCCGTCCACGAAAGGGATCGTTCACAACACCATGATGAAATCAACCACGAAGAAGAGACTGGCCCTCGGCCTTGTCTTCACCACTGCGCTTGCCAGTGGGGTGCTCGGCGGATCCGCCGGCGCCGACCCGAAGCAGTACACGGCCGCCGTTGGTGTCGGCTCCGACACCATCCAAGACGTCATGAATGCACTCGCCGGTTCCACGAACGGCGTCAACTACACGCCGATCAACAGCGGCAGCGCCTCATCATTCCGCCAAGAGATCTCCTTCGACGCCACGGTGCCGACGGGTGTCGCCGACACGTGCATCAGCGCCAAGCTCAACGGCCCGACGTTCACCCGCCCCAACGGCTCGGGCGCGGGGCGCAAGGCCCTCTACGCGGCGAGCGGCCTCTCCACCGCCGGCTGGACCGGAAGCGCCATCGGCGCACTCGGCGTGTGCGCAACGGCCGTCGACATCTCCGGGCAGGTCGACTTCGGCCGCTCGTCGGCAGGTCCTGCCGCTGGTGACCTCGGCACCGACATGACCTACATCCCGTTCGGCCGCGACGGCGTGAGCTTCGGCTACTACCGCGCTGCCGGCAGCCCGGTCACCAGCCTCACCCGGGCGCAGTTGACGACGCTGTTCACCACCGGCCCCCAGACGATCGGCGGCGTCCGCATCGTTCCTTGCGGCATCCAGACCAGCTCCGGCACCTTCTCGTTCTGGAACACTGTGACGACGGCGAACGCCGCTCAGGAAGCGCCGGCGACCGCCGAGTGCAACGCGCTGATCTCCACCGGCCGGCTGGAAGAGAATGACGGCACAGCCCTGAAGCTGCGTGGCGACGCCGAGCAGACCTCGAGCCCCGGCACCGAAGTGATCATCGGGTTCTCGGCTGCTTCGTTCCTCGCCAAGAGCAACCTCGTCGCCCCGGGCCTTCCGCCAGCGGGTGTGGGCATCGGCTCGATCAGTGACAACGGAAGCGGCGTCAACCTCGGTTCGCCCGTCGCCGGCACTGCGCCCGCACTGACGCCGACGGCCGGCTTCTTCGGTGACTCGGTGTTCGGCCGCAACGTGTACGTCGTGCTGCCCACCACCGTGGCCACCGGCCCCGGCAACGCAGCCATCAAGGCGCTGTTCGTCGGCGCCACCTCAGCGATCTGCGGGTCGACCACCACGCTCAACACCTTCGGATTCCTCGCCAACGCCAGCTGCGGCTCCACCGCGACCAAGGGCAGCTGGATCACAGGCGCCTCGTGAGTCTCCGCTTCACCACCATCCACCAACAAACCGAATTCGCACCTCCCGAAAGGAACCAATCCACCATGAAGACCAAATTCACCCGCCTCGGCGCCGTTGCAGCAACGCTCGCTGCGGCAACGGTTGCCACGCTCGGCCTCGGAGGCTCCACCGGAGCCTTCGCCGGGCCACCGCTCGGAACCAACACCCTGA
>JAYUDQ010000228.1:0-2245 GCA_043739745.1 Acidimicrobiia bacterium
CGCGCGTCTCGCTGCGTTCGAGCGGCGGGGCCGAGATGCGGATCGTCGACCGCCACGCGCGCCTCATCGGCACGGTCGACGCGGCGCGAGCACTTTCAACTCTCCACCGTGGTGCGCTTTACCTCCACCAGGGACAGCAGTACCGCGTCGAACGGCTCGACCTCGAAGATCGCGCAGCCTGGGTCACGGCGGTGAACGTCGACGAGTACACCCAGGCGCGGTCGACCGCCGACGTCTCGTTCGTCGGTGCACACATCGCCGTGTCGGCCGGTCGGCTGAGGCTGTCGCTCGGCGGCGTTGAGGTCACCGAACAGGTCGTCGGCTACCAACGCAAGCGCATCTCCACTGGCGAAGTCCTCGCGCTCGAGCCACTCGACCTGCCGCCCACCACGCTGCACACCCGGGCGTTCTGGTACGAGATCCCGGACGACGTCCTGTGCGATGCCGGCCTCGACGGCGCCTCGGGCGGTCGGGTCCCCGGTGCGCTGCACGCTGCCGAGCACACCGGCATCGCCATGCTGCCGCTGTTCGCGATCTGTGACCGCTGGGATGTCGGCGGGATCTCGACCGCTGCGCACGCACAGACAGGCGAGGCAACGATCGTGATCTACGACGGTTACCCAGGAGGCGCAGGGGTAGCCGAGCTTGGCTACGCCGCCGGGCGGCGCCATCTCGTTGCGACCCGCGCCGCACTCGAAGCCTGCGGCTGTGAGGCCGGCTGCCCATCGTGCGTGCAGTCACCGAAATGTGGCAACGGCAATGAACCGCTCGACAAGCACGGTGCGATCGCCATGCTCGTCGCCGCGCTGGTCGATTGACCCGGCATGACGATCAAGCCAGATGCGTTGCCAGGAAGGTCGCCGTCAGCTCCCACGCAGCCGCGGCCGAAGGCGGATGGCTGAACATCGCAGAGAAGCTGTTGTCGAAGGCATGCCCGCCGTCGGCCTGGACGTGCAACTCCATGTCAGGGCGCCCCGCGACCGCAGCTGCGATCCGCTCGACATCGGCGTTCGGAATGTACGGGTCGCTTCCGCCGAAGTGGAACTGCAGAGGGCACGCGACCTTGTCGATTTCCCCAATCGCCGCCGCGACGCCTGAGCCGTAGTAGCTGACGGCAACGTCCGGATCGTGGTGCACGGCGGCGAGATACGAGAACGTGCCACCGAAGCAGAAGCCGACGACCCCGGCCTTCCCGCCGGTGCCATCGAGTAGACGCAGAGTAGCGAGCGCACTGCCAAGGTCAGCAATGCCAGCGTTGGCATCGAAAGCCATGCCGTAGCCCATACCTTCTTTGAGATCGTTCTCGTCGAATGCGGAAAGATCGATGCCCGGCTTCTGGCGCCAGAACATGTCGGGCGCGAGCGCGATGTAGCCGAGCGCTGCGAGCCGATCGCATACATCCCGGATGTAGAGGTTCACGCCGAAGATCTCCTGGAGAACAAGGACCCCAGGGCCTTCGCCGCCTTCGGGACGCACGAGATGAGCGCCGAACTCTCCGCCCTCGGAGGTGATGGTGATCCTGCTTGGCGTGGTCATGAACTCCGAGCGTATCGGTGCACTGCCACTGGGGGACCGGCGTCCGAGCCGGCAGGCCGAAAGCACAGCGGCGCCCGGCACTGATCAGTCGCTCGTTTGGCGCGATTGGTCGGTTCCCGGAGAAGATCAGACACCGACGGCTCGGGTTCCGGGTCGTGGCTCGGCTCACGAAGGAGCACCGATGGACGCAAGCGTTGTCATCCGCAACGGTCTGGTCGTCGATGGGACCGGCTCGCCCGGCCGCATCGCCGATGTCGTCATCGACGGCGATCGGGTCGTCGCCGTCGAAGCGCACGCGGACGCGAAAGGCCATCGGGAGATCGATGCCGAGGGACACGTCGTGACCCCCGGATTCGTCGACATCCACACGCACCTCGATGCCCAGCTGGCCTGGGACCCGATCGGTACCTCGAGTTGCTGGCACGGCATCACCAGCGTGGTGCTCGGAAACTGCGGGGTGACGTTCGCCCCGGTCGGTCCCGGTCAACGGGAGTTCCTGGCCGAGATGATGGAGTCGGTCGAGGACGTGCCGAGGGAGGCGATCCTCCACGGCCTCCCGTGGAGCTGGTCGACCTATGGCGACTACCTCCGGTGGATCGACTCGATCCCGAAGGGGACGAACGTCGGCGGCATGGTCGGTCATTGCGCGGTCCGACTCACCGCCATGGGTGAGCGCAGCATCGACCAGAACGTGCCATCGCCAGAGGAC
>JAYUDQ010000229.1:0-5977 GCA_043739745.1 Acidimicrobiia bacterium
CGACAACAACCACCACCTCAACCACCACCACCAAACCGACAACAACCACCACCTCAACCACGACACCCACGACCACCACGACCACCACCACGACCACGACCACCACCACCACCACGATCGTCATCCCGGTCGGCTGACGTGCGACGGCTCCGACACCGGCTCGACCGGCTGCGCCGCATGGCCCGAGAACGGGGGGCGATGGCGGTGGAAGCGGCCATCATCACGCCACTGTTCGTCCTCCTCGTGTTCGGGTCGGTCGAGTTCGGCCCGCTGTTCCTCCACGATTCGTCGGTCCAGAACGCGGCCACCGACGGTGCCAGGGAGGCCAGCGCGGCCGGTCAGGACCCGGCGGCCGACTTCAACTTGCTGCACGCCATCCGGCCCGCGCTCAACCCGGTGTTCCGATCACTCGATTACGTGATCGTGTTTCGCGCGACCGGCATCAACGATCAGCCACCGGTCGAGTGCGTCCAGGAAGCAGAACGCTGGTCGTGGCGCACCGGCACCGAGCCGATTCGAGCCGACGGCGGCGGACAACCGGACGACGCGGGCGGGTATCCGCAACCGGTCGGCGTGTTCCGGGCGCCAGGCGGCGTCGTCATCTCACCGACCGACTTCATCTGGGGCCGCAACCCCCAGGCCGAGGTCGCATGCAACGTTTACTACCAGAAGGACTTCACGCTTCCGTCGACTCGCTTCGGGAACGTCGCATCCACGCAGGGGTTACCGATGGATTACAACTGGCCCGGAAGTCAGCGGGTGGACTACATGAGCGGTCCGCAGGACATGCTCGGCGTCTTCGTGCAGATGAAGAACCCGAGCATGACCGGATTGCTTCCTGGGCGCGTGCTGAGCCACCGCACCGTCATGCAGATCGAAGCCCGCCGGTCGAACGGATGAACACGTTCCCCGGCAGCACCGATCAACCCGGCGACCACGCCGACGCGCCCATCGGCGGCGTCCGGGTCACCGCCGCTCCTGTCCGCAGCCGCCGTGCCGCCCGCCGCAGCCGCCGTGCCGCCCGCCGCAGCCGCGAGCACGGCTACATCGTCGTCGTGACCGCGCTCCTGCTGCCGCTGCTGCTGCTCATGGCCGCGTTCGCCATCGATGCCGGTCTGTTCTACTACCGCGCCAACCAGCTGCAGCGAGTCGCCGACGCAGCGGCACTGGCCGGCGTGACCCATATGCCGCAGTTCCCGTCCGCAGAGGCCACTGCCCGCGAGGTGATCGCCCGCAACGGCATCACCGACGATGCCGATCACGACATCCTCGTCGAGGCCCTCGACACCCGCAAGATCCGGGTGACGATCCGTGACCGCAAGATCCCGACGTTCTTCGGCCAGGTCGTGAAGGACCGCTTCGAGGCACAGCGCAAGGCGACCGCCGAGTACCTGTCGCAGATCCCGCTCGGCTCGACGCTGAACGCCATCGGCACGGGAAACCTGCCGCCGGTTGCGAGTGAAGGCCAACAGAACTTCTGGCTCTCCGCCAGTGGTTTCTGCACGGCCAAGGAGGACGGGGACCAGATCCTCAGCCGCTACGAGGGCAACCGCAAGAACATCCAGTACGTCTCGGGAGGCAGTCAGGTCGCCGAGGCCAAGAAGTATGCCTGTCCCGTGTACACGCCGGATGGCGACGTCCGCAACCCGGGCGCACCGTCCGCGGCTGCCGTCACCGCGGCAAAGGTCGCCGTGGGCTCGTCGGACGCCGACATGCCGGAATTCGTGCTCAATCGCGACTACGACCGCCGGGGGTACAACTACATCGTCAACGTGCCTTGCTCGACGGGCCTACCGCCTCCTTGCCAGCTGAACGACTACCTCCCGTCCGACCTGATCGTCGAGGTCTACGACCCCGTCTTCGACCCGGGCGACATTCTCGACCCCTACTACAACGATTCGACGATCACGCCGCCGCACCCGGACCGGCGCCTGCTCTACCGGAGCGTGTCGACGATCGGTGGGGTCAAGGTCGTCGACCCGGGCGCCTCGGATTCGCGACTCGCGAACGTGAAGGTGACGACGGAGTTCCGCGCCTATGGCGCCGACCAGAGCCCGCTCAACTACGAGGACGACAAGACCGCGACCGCGAGCAACAACGTGACCCGCCTCGTGGACGCCGAAGCGCCCATCAACGACACGGCGACGACGACCAAGACGTACGGCACCTGCCACGGATTCTCGGGTGACGACCCGGACTGCGGCTCGACGATGGGCCAGTGGGTGAAGCTGATCCGATTCCCGTCCACGCAGTACCGGCGGGGCCGGTTCCGGGTCAACGTGCGCACCTCGACCGTCGAACCGAACAGCTTCGGCCAGAACTCATTCAGCATCCGCGCCTACTACGGCAGCCAGGCCTCGTACTACCCGTGCACGAGCTTGTCCGGCCAGACGCTGACCACGGCCGACTGCCCCAACATCTCCGGCGACACGTCGATGGCGACCAACGCCAGCGCCACGGCCGCCGGCCCCGCCGAGTTCTATTTGGCCAAGCTGACGCCCGCGAAGTCGTTCCGGAACAAGACGATCCAGGTGCTGCTGTGGGACCCTGGCGAGGGCGGCCAGTCCATCCAGATCCTGGCCCCGCAGCCCCCGGCCGGCGGCGGCAGCACGAACGACTTCTATGCGCCCAACGACTTCACCTGGAAGCTGAACAATCCGGGCATCAACTCCTCGAACATTTCCGTCACCGACGACCGCATCACGCTGGACGGGAAGGCGCAGACCGAGCCGAACGCGGCGGCCTGTGGCGTCGGGACCAACGGGCCGACCTACACCTATGCAGGTGGGATCCAGCTCCTGACCGGTCAGTACCTGGACATCTCCGGCGGCCCCAGCCCGGAGACGAGTGGCGGCGGCGTTTCCTGCCTGCCGTTCACGCTGCAGAACCGGGCTGGTTCGATTGGCCCATCCACACCCGGAGGCGCAGCCCGCACCGGCAAGTTCAACGGCCGGCTCGTCAACATCCAGATCAAGATCCCGACCACCTACGGGCTCGATAGCAGCGGCGCCGAGCTGGCCACCCTCCCGTTCGACGGTTGGTGGAAGATCAAGTACTTCCCGACCGTGGGCACACCCGTCAGCGACCGCTCGACCTGGACCGTGCAGCTGGTCGGCGATCCGGTGCACCTCGTGCGGGGCTGAGCCGTTCGCGGGCTGAGCCGTTCCGCCGTTCACCGACCGGCTCAGCGACTCACCGCCGGATCAGCGCCGCAACTGGGCGGCAACAGCGCGGATCTCCGGCCAATGGCCGAACTGCCGCTCCCACGGGTGCAGCAGTCGGTCGTTGCCGTACCGGGGGATCACGTGGAAGTGGAGATGGAACTGCGACTGGTCAGCGGCGAGACCGTTGTTGTTGAGCACGTTGACCCCCTGGGCCGACAACGCCCCGATCATGCGCCTCGACAGCACTGATGCCGCAGCCAGCAGCGGTTCACCCTGACCGGCGGGCAGCTCATAGAGGTCACGCACATGCAGCTTCGGCACGAGGAGCGTGTGCCCCGGCGTCATCGGCAACGCGTCCATGAACGCGAGCACCTCGTCGGTCTCATAGACGATCTCCGCCGGCTGCTCGCGAGCGACGATGGCGCAGAACGTGCAGTGGGCCATGCGTGGGGGCGATCAGATCGGCGGTGTTCGAGCTGTGGCGGGCGATCGGCGGGCGATCAACGGGCCCATCAGCGCCGGGCCATGTCGACGCTGAGCGGAAGGCCGGCGACCCTGGCGATCTCGTTGCGCAGCCGTCGCATCTCGTTCGCCTCGGCCGGGTAGGACACGGCGGTGCCGATCTTGCGGGGCAGTGCCACGCTGCGGCTCAGCAGGAACGTGGACACCTTCTCGGCGAAGCGGGTGGTGAAGATCTCGGCACCAACGGCATCGGTCTCGGAGAGCAACACGACGATGCGCACACCGTTCGATGAGCGCGACACGGCCGAACGATCGGTGTTGCGGACCGACTCGCGAAGCATCTTGCCGAGCTCGCTCCACACCGAGGCCCGCTGTTTCGGCTTGAGTCCAGCGAACTGCTCCACGGCGAAGTCGAGCAGCGCGACGGAGAACGCGTTCTTGTAGCGGTTCGAGCGGGCGATCTCGTAGTCGAGGTCACGGACGAAGGCCCGGGCGTTCGAGAGCCCCGTCTCGTCGTCGATGACGTCGACCTCGTCGAGCTTGTAGAGGGCACGGAACAAGATGCGGTGGGCATAGCCGCCTAGCAGACCGAACGCCGCGAAGGCGACAGCCCGTTCGACGACAAGACGGGTGACGGCGGACGATCCGACGATGTCCATCGCCGGAAGCCGCAGCACGAGATACATGAGCGTGGCCACCGCCGCCGCAATTCCGCCACCGATCATGTCGAACAGGACGAAGGCGACGAAGATGACGATGAACAGCACCGTCGCCACGATCTCCACCGTGTCCACCCGCCGGAACAGCTGCAGCAGTGCGAGCACCAGCAACGAGCCCACTCCGAGGAGGAGCACGGCCCGCTCGCCGTCTTTCAATCGCGCCCCGGCCTCGTCGTCCACGCCAGAACCCTACCGGCCCGCAGGCGGCGATCACCGGATCTCGGGTTCCCGCGTGCCAAACTCCTTGACGTGAAGTGGATGCTGCGCCCGGCCCATGCGGCGTTGTGTGTCCTTGCGACACCGCTCATCCCCTTCGCCGTGTCATCGCTCGGCGGCATCACGCACCTGCGGTCCTGTACGACTGCGCACGGCACACCGTTCAGTGTTTCCTATGCCGGCGGCGCGACTGCACCCCTGGTGTCAAGCGCGCTCGTGGTCGAGCGCGATGCGCCGCCGCCGGCGTCGTGCGTAGGACTCGATCTGCTCACCCAGGCCCAGCCGCAACCCGATGGCACCGTGCGCATCGTGCTGCCGGTCGTCAACTCCAGCACGGTCGCATGGCACGCCACGGTGCGGGTGTCGAACGGCGACACGAGCTATCCCGTGCGCATCGGGCGGGTCGGCGTCGGCAAGGCGGCGTCGGCGAGTGTCGACGTCAAGGTGCCGAAGGGCGACTCGCAGATCACGGCCACGCTGCTCGTCGGCCCGTGAATTGCAGGGCGGGCGTATGGCGCAGTGCCGCAGATGCATTCACGCCGCAGGTACATTCACGCGGTGTCTGCCCGTCCCCGTCCCGACGAGATCCCCGAACGACTACGAGCTCATCTGCAGACGTGGGTCGGCGAGTGGCCGCCGCATGGGACGGGCATCACCGTGATCGGCGCACCCGGCCGCGACACACCGGGCTGGGACAAAGTCGTGCACCTCATGATCGGCGTGGTGAGCCCGTTCGGCGGGGTTCTGTCGGTCCCGCAGAGGGCGGTCACCGCGGTCCGGAAGCTCGTTTCGGCGGAGGACCTGGAAGCTGATCTCGCAGCGCTGCACCGCGCATCCGCCTTACTGTCGGAGGCGGTCGGCCGGCCTGGCGCCATCGAGCAGGACGTCTTCCGATGGTCCAGCACTCCGGCGACCGGCGACGACGTGGGCGAGTGGGTTCCGGCATCGGACCCGCGGCTGCCCGAATGGTTGCGTCCGTTCAACGGCGACATCCTCGTCGCCTGGGATGCTTCGGGTGCCTACGGTGCCGGCGTCGGGCGGAAGCAGCACGACCGGCACGGACACGAGCTGAGCGTCGGCACCGAGCCGGCGATGCGCGGCCGCGGCCTCGCCCGCCACCTGGTGGCCACGGTCGCCCGACGCGTCCTCCGCGAAGGTGCGATCCCGACCTACGCCCACGTACCGGACAATCATGCGTCGGCCAAGGTCGCCGAGGCCGCGGGGTTCCCCGACGTCGGCTGGACGATGCTCAGCTTCGGCCCGGGCGCATAGCGCAAAGGGCCGCGCAACCCGGCTTTCGGCGACGCGTCTCGCATTCGCTCCGCCCGGCGAAAAACCGACGCCTGCCTTCGCGAAACCTCCGCGCGGCGTGAATCCGCAGTGTCGCTGCACCCTTCGGTTTCGCTCCGCCCGGCG
>JAYUDQ010000230.1:0-5948 GCA_043739745.1 Acidimicrobiia bacterium
AACGCGGTAGTTGCTGAAGCCGTTCGGCCCACTCCGATCGGCGGCGACGCCGTTCTGGCCACAATCATCGAGGTCATCGAAGAGCTCGTCGCACGGGCCGAGACACGGGCCGAGACACAGGCCGAGACACAGGCCGAGACGCAGGCGGCAGTTCGGGCCGACGGCGCGCAGCAGCCGGTTCGCATCGGGGTCGGCGTCCCCGGCCTCGTCACGCCCGACGGCATCCTGCGCTTCGCTCCCCATCTGTTCGGTGTCCGCGAAGTTCCCCTTCGAGACCTACTCCGGGCTCGGCTACCTGGCGGTGCGCACGTCGTGGTCGAGAACGACAACACGGCAGCGACCTGGGGCGAGCGGATGGCCGGTGCCGCCGGTGGGGTCGACGATGTGCTCTATGTCGGCCTCGGCACGGGCATCGGCGGCGGCATCATCAGCGGGGGAGCGCTCCAGCGCGGCCATCACGGCTTCGCCGGCGAAGTCGGCCATATGACCGTCGACCGCAACGGCGAGCGCTGCGTCTGCGGTCGCCGTGGCTGTTGGGAGTTGGTTGCGTCGGGCAAC
Source organism: Acidimicrobiia bacterium (assembly GCA_043739745.1). Classification (GTDB taxonomy): domain Bacteria; phylum Actinomycetota; class Acidimicrobiia; order Acidimicrobiales; family JANYDT01; genus JAYUDQ01. The sequence goes on from JAYUDQ010000230.1 coordinate 559, forward strand.
GCACTGTCCCGGATGGCGGGTCGCGCCGGCGAGGACGTCACCGCCGCGGCGCGCGCCGGTGACCCGCAGGCGCTCGATGTGCTCGACCGCTTCGCAGGAGCGGTCGCGAGCGGGCTCAGCAACCTGATCGTAACCCTCGACCCGGCACTCGTCGTCCTCGGAGGCGGTGTGCTGGATCCGCCCGAGCCGCTCCTCGGACTGATCCGGACACGGCTCTCGCCTTCACTCGGCGACGCCGGCAGCCATCGCCCACGCCCGGACATCCGCGCCGCGGAACTCGGACGCCGTGCCGGGGCGATCGGCGCAGCCCTACTGGCCCGCGACCACAGCAGTGCGGCCCCCACGAGCGGCACCGCCGTCAGTGTCACCGCCGTCGGTGTCGCCCGCGGTGTCGACCAGATCGGCCCTGGACGGGATGTCGGCGCAGCCGAGCAGCCCTCGTAGGCAAAACTGCACCGCTGCGTCGGCCACTTGGTCGGGCGGGTCGTTGCGGGCAAAGATGCACCGACGGGCCAACTCATTGGTCACGCCGATAACGGCCTGGGTCACGATCCACGGATCGGCATCCGCGAAGCGCCCTTCGGCCATGCCCTCCTTGATGTGGCGCATCGTGTCCGCCGCACCGACCTCCGCCCCTTGGCGCAGCGTCGGGGAAAACGCCTTCTCCGTTGCCGCGAACTGGAAGAGGTTGAAGATGTGGCGGTTCTCTGCCAGATAATTCATCGTTGCGTGCATACCGAGCTCGATGCGCCGCACCGGGTCGGTCTCGGTTCCGATGAGCTGTTGTTGGCGTCGACGAAGGGCGTACTGCGAATCGCGCAGGATCTCATTGAACAGCTCCTCTTTGGAAGAGAAGTACCAGTAGAAGACCCCTTTGCCTACTTCGAGCTCGTCGACGATCTCGGCGACCGAGGTCGGGTGGTACCCGTTCTCGGCGAAACGGCGCGCTGCGAATTCCATCAGCTGGAGCCTGCGTTCGCGGCCGCGCTGGGTGAGACGGCGAGTCATGGCCGGAAGGGTACGGGGGCTTGACCGCTCGACCAATTCCGTTCGATTGCCGACACACCCTGAACCGTCACGGTGACTTCCGACATCCGTCCGACACCGCGGGAGCCGGCGGGATTACCCTGCCGACTCATGGTGTACCGGCTCTTCAAAGGTGTCCTCGGGCCGATCTTACGGCTGTTGTTCAGGATCAAAGTCGAAGGCATCGAAAACGTGCCGGCGAGCGGTCCGGTGATCCTGGCCAGCAACCACCTCAGCTTCTCCGACTCGGTGTTCCTGCCGATCATGCTGAAGCGCCGCGTCACATTCGTGGCCAAGGCCGAGTACTTCGAGCAGCGCAAGACGGCCTGGCTCTTCAAAGCCATGGGCCAGATCCCGGTCGTCCGGGGCGGCGGGCCGGCGTCGGCGAGAGCGCTCGAGTCGGCCATGGGCGTGCTTCATGACGGTGGGGTATTCGGCATTTATCCCGAAGGCACGCGGTCGCCTGACGGGCGCTTGTACAAAGGCCGCACAGGAGTCGCCCGCCTCGCGCTCGACAGCGGCGCGCCCGTGATCGCGGTGGCCATGATCGGTACACGCGAGGCGCAGCCGATCGGCCAGCTCAAGCCGAACTTCTTCTCGCCCATCACGATCAGGTTCTCCAAGCCGGTCAACGTGGGCCGCTATGCCGCAAAGAAAGACGATGCGCTTAGCCCCCGGCGCCTGACCGACGACATCATGTACGAGCTGTGCCAGCTCTCTGGCCAGGTCTACGTGAACGAGTACGCGCCGAAGAAGAACGCCGACACGGCCGCCGTCGGTGATGCCGCCCGGGCTGTCGTACGGACCACACCGGCCGGCAACGCGACCATCAGCCTGCCGGCTTCCGCGTTGACTCCGGCGTTGACGTCGCCATCTGCGGCAGTCGCGTGAATTCGTCGCCGTAATCCACCAGCTCAAGCCGCAGCGCTGCTAAACCCCGCCGATGCCCGCCTATGTCGTCCGCATCTGGCTGCCCGATCGCCCCGGCGCGCTCGGCGCAGTCGCGAGCCGCATCGGCGCAGTCCGCGGCGACCTCGTCGGCATCGACATCCTCGAGCGCGGTGCCGGCCGGGCCATCGACGAGCTCATCGTCGAGCTGCCCGATGCATCCCTTGTCCCGCTGTTGACCCGCGAGCTCAGCCAGGTCGACGGTGTCGATGTCGAGGACATCCGCCCGGTCAAGAACGTCGCCCACGACCCCCGGCTCGATGCTCTTGACACGGCGATCGCCCTCGTCGAGGCACACAACGTCGAGGAGCTCCTGCGGGCCCTTGCGACACGGGGGTGCAGGGACTTCGAGGCGGAATGGGCGGCGGTGATCGACCATCGGTCGCCGGAGCCGCTGGCCAGCGTGGGAAAGCCACCCGAGCTGCCGTGGATCAGCGCATTCGTGCAGGGCAGCCGGGCCTCGGTGAAGGTCGCAGCGGGGGAGACCGGGCCCGACGACGTCGCCTGGTCCAACCTCTCGGCCGCCGACCTCACCCTCGTCCTCGGCCGCCGGGGCCGACCCTTCCGGGCCCGGGAGCGGCGTCAGGCCACCGCGCTGGCCCGCATCGCCGATGCCCGCTGGACGGAGATGGTCATCCACCGTCCACGTTGAGGCCCGCGTTCTAGAGGCGCATGCGCACGCAGGCCTTATCGGTGGCAGCGAAAAGGCATCCAAATGGTAGATGCGAATCACATATACCGACACGGGGTCCCCGGTAGGGTCCAAAGACCGAAGTGCTCGGTATTTGGTATCGATCGGAGACCTCAGTGTCGCAGCAACCGAAGGCTCGACCTTCAAAGGTCATACCAGCGATAGCGGCTCTCACGGCTCTCGTGGTACTCGCGCTCGGTCTTCAGCTCCCCCAGGCGGCACGAGCGCAGACCAAAGGTGTGGACACGCTTACGGTCGCCATCCCTGGCTACGAAAACAACGTAACGCCCTTCACGATCAGCTTTCTGTCGGCGCCAAACGCCCACGACATCTTGACATTGGTGTACGACACGCTGTTTTGGTCGCAAAACGACAAGGAGCCCGAACCTTGGCTGGCGGAATCTGCGACCTCCTCGTCGGACGCCAAACTCTGGACAGTCAAGCTCCGGTCCGGCATCAAGTGGCACGACGGTGTTGCCTTCACCGCCGAAGACGTCAAGTTCTCGTTCGACTACTACAAGCAGTTCCCTGGCGCATCGGGTCGCTACGCGCACCACGCCGCCGATACTCCTCCGTACGATCACGGAGAAGTGGTCGATCCGCAAACCGTGAAGCTGTTCTTCAAGGCCCCGGCGCCGAGCTTCCCGATCCTCCCCGGTGGCGACCTGCCGATGATTCCGAAACACATCTGGGAAAGTGTCAAAGAGCCGACAAAGTACGCTGGGCTCCCGATCGGTACCGGGCCGTATCGGCTCACTGAAGCAGTAACTGATCAGGGATACAAGCTCGAAGCAAATCCGGATTACTTCAAGGGCAAAATACTGGTAAAGACCCTCAACCTCGTTGTGGTTCGCGAGCCAACCGTTGCGTTCGCTGCGCTGCGCACGAAGGAAGTCGATCATGTTGCTCGGAACGTGCCTGCCGAGCTCGTCAGCTCATTGAAGAACACAAACGGCGTGAGCTTGATCAAGGGCACCCGCAACGAATCGGTCCAGCTACTCTTCAACGCTCGCAAGGCCCCATTCGACGACGCACGAGTGCGAAAGGCGATCAGCCTTGCCATCGACAATCGGGCGATAGTCGACAACATCTTGTTGGGCTTGGGTCGCCCGGGGAACGACAACTTCATTCATCCGGACTCGCCGTGGGCGCTCCCAGGGTCTACGCACGAGCACGATCTCAACAAGAGCCGCAAGTTGCTCGACGACGCAGGTTTCGAGCTCAAAGGCAATGCTCGTGTGAATGCCAAAGGCCTCAGGGTCGATCTCGAGATGCTGGTCAACACGTTCGAGCCGCAACAGCTCCGTGCGGCGCAGTTCATCGTGTCGCAGCTGCAGGCTGTGGGCGTGAAGGCGACGGTTGAACCGATTGACCCGGCAACACTCAGACAACGCCGCACCGTGCTGCCCGGCAAGGTGCCCGACTACGACGCCTACCTTTCGATACTCGAGAGCCACGCGCACGTCGACCCGGACGGCCTCTACTACTTCTTCCACTCACCGGGCGACCGTGGATTCGGATCTGCCGTCACGGGCTACAGCAATCCGAAGTTTGACGAAATCGCTGAGAAAGCCGCCATCGAAACCGACTTGCCGACACGAGAGAAGGCGCTCTTCGAACTCCAGCGAATCATCATCGCCGACCAGCCGGTCATTACGCTGTACTACCCCGATGGCTTGTTCGCCGTGCGTGACACCTACACCGGGTGGTATTCCGATCCAGGCCACGGCATCTTGACGAAACGCTCCTTCATCGAGGGTGAGAACAAGGCGCAAGGCAACGCTCCCAGCACCACGAAGCCTGCCGCCGCTGCTGCCGCCGTAAGCACCGCAGCTCCACTGACAACCGTGCCCACCACAGCCGTATCCAAGATCAAACCGAGAACGTCACCGAAGGCGCAACCAAAGCCGAAGGCCCGCTGAGCACAGCGGGACAGTGGGCGTCTGACGTCACAGCGATCTGATGTCACCTACCTACGTCGCGCGTGCGATCGCTCGAAGTTTCTCTGTGCTGTTCGTCGCTGTCGTGGTGAACTTCATACTGCCCCGGCTTGCCCCGGGAAGTGCGGCGGACTACCTCCTCGCACCCGAAAACGCGGTGACGCTCAACACAAAGGAGCGCACCGCAGTGCTGAAGCAATTCGGTCTGGAGAAGTCTGTACCGGAGCAATTCGTTCGTTATGTGCAACGTCTCGCACACGGCGATCTGCTCGAGTCGGTTCGGTATGGTCGCCCGGTGCGGACGCTGTTGATGGAGCGACTGCCCTGGACACTGCTTCTTGTCGGTTCGTCGCTGGTCGTCGCGCTCCTCGTCGGATCGAAGCTCGGATTTGGTGCCGCATGGAAACGTGGGTCTGCGCGTGACCTTGTGTCGATGGTTGTGGTCGTGCTCCTCGATTCGCTACCCGTGTTCTTCGTCGGAATGATGTTGTTGTTCGTCTTCTCGGTGAAGTTGGGATGGTTCCCTCTGTTCGGCGGCGTGCAATTCGGGAGCAAGGCAACCGGCCTAGCGGCCGCCGGCGGCGTGCTTCGACGACTTGTGTTACCAGCAACAACACTGGTCATCGCACAAATGGGTACGGTCTATCTGGCGGCAAGATCCGCAATGGTGAGTGAATTGCGGGAAGACTATGTGGCGTTCGCCGTAGCCAAAGGGTTGCCGTCGCGGACGGTGCGCGCTCATGCACAGCGCAATAGTCTACTTCCGGTCGTGACGATTGGACTTG
>JAYUDQ010000231.1:0-2221 GCA_043739745.1 Acidimicrobiia bacterium
GCGTACGGCGGCATAACGGCGTAGCGCCTCTTCCCGCTCGACCGCATGGTCGACGATCGGTGCCGGATAGCCGTCGGCCCCGCCGAACAGGCCGCCTCCACCGGCCCCCCATGGTTCGTGGATGTCCCCGCCGGAAAGACCCGCAAGCTCAGGAACATATCTGCGCACATACGTTCCGTCGGGATCGAACTTCTTTCCCTGCGACGTCGGGTTGAACACCCGGAAGTAGGGTGCCGCGTCGGTGCCCGTCCCGGCCGTCCACTGCCATCCGTGCTGATTCGAGGCGATGTCGCCGTCGACGAGGTGGTGCATGAACCAGCGCGCGCCACGGCGCCAATCGAGGTGCAGGTCCTTCACCAGGAAGCTCGCCGTCGCCATGCGGACGCGGTTGTGCATCCAGCCCTCGGCGAGCAGCTGACGCATCCCTGCGTCGATGAAGGGATAGCCGGTACGCCCCTCACACCACGCGGTGAAGCGATCGTCTGCGCGCCTACCTTCATCGATCTGCATGGCCTCCATGCCCTCGACGAACGCGTGCCGCGCCGAGTCAGGGCGGTGCCAGAGCACGTCGGCGTAGAACTCCCGCCAGCACAGTTCGGACCGGAACTTTGCCGTGCCTGGCCCGCCTCCGGGCAACAGGTCGAGGATCTGTCGCGTGTGGAGCGTGCCGAACTTGAGATCGGGCGACAGGCGGCTGGTCGCGTCGGCGGCAGGGTCGTTGCGCCGCTGACCGTATGCGTGCAGATGGTGCGCGAGGAACGACGACACGCGCGCTTCTGCTGCCCGTTCCCCAGCCGTTGGAAGCATCGGCGCCACCCCGGTTGGGTCGGCCGGAACGTCGGCACCCGCAGCGGTCAGCCAATCGATCGTTCGTGCATCGATGGTCGGCCGCGGCTTCGTGCTGCCGAGTGCCTCGATCCAAACCCGGCTGTAGGGGGTGAACACCTTGTACGGCGTCGCGTCCTGCTTGCGGACCAGGCCTGGCGCGACCGCGTAGGGGCTGTCGAGGGACACCAGTCGACGGCCGGCCCGGGTCAGCGCGGCACCGACCGCGGCATCACGGTCGCGCCCATACGGCGCGAAGTCGCCGGTGCAGAAGACGACCCCGGCCCCGACCTCCTCGGCGACGTCGGAAACGGCTCGCACGGCCTCGCCGCTGCGGATGACGAGCGGGACACCATCGGCGCTGAGGGCCCGCAGGCAGCCGTTGCGGAATGCGAGCCGGTTGACTCCGCTCGGCGCGCTGAGCTGTTCATCGAGCACGAAGAGCGGGAGCACTCGGCCACCCGTCGAGCGGGCCGCGTCGAGCGCTGCGGTGAGCGCCGGCTGGTCGGCGAGGCGGAGGTCGCGGCGGAACCAGAAGACGATGTTGCGATCGGACCCGGGAGACATGGGCCGCGATGGTGGTCGAAGCGCGGCCGCTATCGGGAAACCGCGGATCTTCGCCGCAGCGTTCGCTTCGCCGCCCAGGCCGAGAACGTCGAGGCGACGACGCCGCGCGCAGCAACGGTGATGAGCACGATCGCGGCCTGCAGTATCTGGATGAACTCGGCTGGGATGTCGGCCACGATCTCCATTCCGATGGCACCGGTCTGCAGCGCCGAGAACAGGAGTCCGTAGAGCAGGACGCCGAGAATCGCGTTCACGGCCACGACCGCGATCATGACCCCGTCCCATCCATAGTTCCCGCCAAGACCCTTGACGAAGCGATGCGGACCGGCCATCAGGAGCATGCCGCCGGCCAGGCCTGCGAGCCCACCCGTGAACAGCATCACCGAGGTGACATTGCCATCGACATCGACACCCCCGAGCCGAGCGAACAGCGGAGCCTGGCCGGCCATGCGCCACTCGTAGCCGTCGACGAAGCGGTGCACGACGACCCAGGCAACGCTGAACACGCACAGGCCGACGAGGAGGCTCGTGTTCCAGATGCCGACCTTCGGCATCCAGCCATGGCGGTCGATCGCCTTCGTCGTCACCGAGCCGGCGGACGGGTCCTGGAGCGGTGATGCGATCGCCCAGTCGGTGAACAGGCGTCCGATCTCGTTGAGCATCAGCGTGACGATGAACTCGTCCATACCGAAACGCCGCTTCACGAGCGCCGCCACTCCTGCCCACAGCGCGCCTCCGAGCACCGACAGCGCCAGCAGCAACGGGATCTCGACCAGCGCTGGTAGGTGTACGTACAGTCCGCCGACGGTGGCGAAGAGCACGCCCATCA
>JAYUDQ010000232.1:0-2220 GCA_043739745.1 Acidimicrobiia bacterium
GACGTCCGAGTGCGGACATCGGGTGACTAATTGGTGGATCTGCTGGCGCGTCGTCCCCAAGCAGTGCAGGAATCAGTGACGAGGCTCGCAGCGTCGCGAACACAACCGCCGATCACTCGCTGTGAGCTGGTGGCACAAATCGAAAGGGCGGGCGCTCACGTATTCGCCACACGACTCGCAGACGTCCACGCCCTCCCGATCGCGACCGCCAGCGTGGACCTGGCATGTGCCGTGACGGTCTGCGAGTTCGCCGCAGAGCCCGGCGCCGTCATCGCCGAGCTCGTCAGATTGACCCGCCCTGGTGGCAGAGTCGTGATCTGCTCGCTCAACCCGCACAGTCCTTGGGGCCGCTGGAACCGCGAGCAGCTCAACCAACCACCGTGGAGCAACGCCCGGTTCCTCGACCGTGACAGCCTCACCGGGATCGGCCGACGCGGGCTGGCGCCAAGCTGGGGCGCGTTCCAGACGCTCACTATCCATCTCCCATCCCCTCCGGCCACAGCGACATCAGCGCTCGGAAGGCCAGAACCATGACAGACGCAACGGATCGCACCGGTGCAGAACTCCCGCCGGCTCGACGGGTCCTCGCCGTGTGCGCACCCCGACGACGAAAGCTTCGGACTTGGCGGCATCATCAGCGCGTACGTTGCCGCCGGCGCCGAGGTCAACCTTGTCTGCTTGACCCGCGGCGAGGCCTCCATGCTCGGCGCCGACCGCTCCGAACTCGCCGAAGCCCGAAACCCGAGAGCTCCACGCCGCTGCCCGTCAAATCGGCATCGCGAGCGTCGAGATCGGCGATCACCCTGACGGACGACTGAGCACCGTCGCGTTGGAGGAACTGGCCGTCTCGATCCGTCCGCTCGCATCCGGCGTCGACCTTGTCGTGGTCTTCGACGAAGGTGGCATCACCGGCCATCCCGACCACATCCAGGCCACCGCGGCTGCCCTGAACGTCGCGGCCGAACTCGACCTGGCCGTGCTCGCCTGGGCACTGTCCGATGCCGTCGCCACCGACCTCAACGACGAGTTCCGCGCCGGGTTCGTCGGCCGACCATCGCACGACATCGACCTCACGACACCTGTCGACCGCGAGCGACAGCACGCCGCGATGCTCTGTCGCAGCGCCCAACTCACCGACAACCCGGTTCCCGACCGCAGACTCGCGCTCACCGGACCCGACGAGGCACTCCGATGGCTGCGACAATGACGACCATGCGACAGCGAGCCGCCCCGACTCGTCCGAGGAGCACCCGATCATGACCGACACACCAACCGCCCACTTCGGGCTGGTCCTCGACTGTGCCGACCCGGACCGCCTCGCCGAGTTCTGGGCCGCAGCCCTCGGCTACATCAACGTCGGCTCGGCCGGCGCCTACGTCGCTCTCTACCCCCGTCAGGGGACCGGCCCGAAGCTGCTCCTCCAACGCGTCGACGAGCCGAAGGCCTCGAAGAACCGGATGCACCTCGACATCGAAACCCCAGACATCCACGCTGAAGCCGACCGCCTCGCCGCGCTCGGCGCCCAGCCGGTCAGCGACGGCCCGCGCAGCGAGCACGCCAGCACCTGGATCCTCATGGCCGACCCGGAAGGCAACGAGTTCTGCGTCTGCGACAACGGCAACCCAGCGGCCGGCGAGACCACCGATTGACAGCGGCGTCCACCGACACGGTCCTGGATCCGATCGAACGGGCCGCGCTGCAACGACGCACCCTGCGCGTCCTCGCCTCCGGTCAAGTCGTCGGCGCCGCCGCGCTCGCATCGGCGGTCACCGTCGGTGCGTTTGTGATCCAAGGCATCCTCGGTCAGAACACGCCATGGGCCGGCGCGGCGACCGCGACCGTCACCATGGGAACTGCGTTCATGGCCCAGGTCCTGTCGCGGCTCATGCAACGACGCGGCCGACGCGTCGGCCTACAACTCGGCTACGGCATGGCCATCGTCGGCGGCCTCACCGCAGCGCTCGGCGCGCAGACCGAGCTGCTCCCGGTGTTCCTGCTCGGACTGTTCCTCTACGGCAACGGACAGGCCTCGAACCTTCTCGCCCGCTACGCCGCCACCGACCTCGCCGAACCCGACGAACGCAGCCGGGCAATGAGCCGCATCGTGTTCGCCTCGACCTTCGGTGCCGTGCTCGGCCCCCTCCTGATCGGTCCCACCGAACGGGCCGGGCAGGACTGGTTCGGCCTCCACAAGTACACCGGTCCGTGGCTGTTCAGCTC
>JAYUDQ010000233.1:0-14216 GCA_043739745.1 Acidimicrobiia bacterium
CGATCTGCTGCACGACAAGACCCGTCTTGGTGAATGGATGGAAACCGTTCCCGCCAAGCCTGCCCTCGAGGCTGGCGCGGAAAGCAAGAAGAAGTAGCCTCGCCCGCCGTGGTTGCTCAGAACATCATCTTCGGAATGATCGCCTTCGCCATGTGCGTCGCCGCGATCAAGCTCGTGACCACAAAGAACGTGGTCCACGCCGCGCTGTACCTGGTGATCGTGCTTGCGGGGATGGCGGCCAACTATGTGCTGCTGGCCGCCGAGTTCGTTGCCGTCGTGCAGGTGCTCGTCTACATCGGGGCGATCATGGTGCTGATCCTCTTCGGCATCATGCTCACGCGAGCACCGATCGGGAAGTCGCAGGACCTCGACAACAACCAGCGGGCCATCTCCGCGGTCGTTGCGCTCTTCCTGTTCGGCTGCCTTGGCGCCCTGCTGATGAATGGGTTCGGCCGCCAAGAGCTCGACTTCCACAACTCGGTCGGCACACTGGCTGCTGGCGGCAATGTCCAACTCGTCTCCGACTCGATCTTCTCGCAGTACCTGATCCCGTTCGAGGTCTCCTCGATGCTTCTGCTCGCCGCACTTGTCGGCGCGGTTGTCGTGGCGAGAAGGGACTGAGCGCCGCATGTGGCTCAACCAGTTCCTCATCCTCTCGGCCTTTGTGTTCTGCTGCGGCATCTACGGCGTCCTTGCCCGCAAGAATGCCGTGCTCGTGCTGATGTCGGTCGAGCTCATGATCAATTCGGTCAACATGAACCTGATCGCGTTCTCGATATACAACAACAACACGATCGGTCACGTGTTCGCGCTGTTCGCGATTGCGGTCGCGGCCGCCGAAGTGGGAGTCGGTCTCGCCATCGTGCTGCTGATCTACCGGAACCGTCAGAGCGTCGATCTGACCGCCGTCTCCGAGATGAAGGGCTAGGCGGATGCTCGGTCTGGTCTGGTTGCTCCCCGCGCTCATGGCGGGTGCGTTCGTCATCACCCTGTTCTTCGGGAAGCGGCTGCCCTACAAAGGCGCCGAGGTCGGCACCGGGGCGATCGTGGTCAGCTTCGTGCTGTCGATCATCGCTGTTGTGCAGTGGGTGAACCGTCCGGTCCATGCCGTCGTCGAAGGCACTGAGGGCGAAGCGCTGCGGAACCTCGGCGGCGGTCTCAACCGCTTCATGGTGCAGCTCGCTGAGGCGGCCAACGGTGGCGGCGGCCTGCGTCAGCCGGTCGAGAAGATCACAAGCTGGTATCGCGACGGCAACATCAACATCGGGCTCGGCATCCATGTCGACGGCTACACGGTGGCGATGCTCTTCGTGGTTGCGTTCATCTCGCTCACGGTGCACGTCTTCTCCATCGAGTACCTGCGCGGCGACATCCGCTTCACCCACTACTTCGCGTCGCTGAACCTCTTCACCGCTGCGATGTTCTGGATGGTGCAGAGCGCAACGACGCTCGGCATCCTGTTCGGGTGGGAGGTAATGGGCCTCTGCTCGTTCCTGCTCATCGGCCACTGGTGGGAGGAGACACCGAACAGCAGCGCGGCCGTCAAGGCGTTCCTCACTACGCGCGTCGGCGACATCGGCCTGCTCATCGGCATCGTCATCACGTTCTTCATGGCGGGCAACTCGTTCGACATCGCAAAGATCAACGAGGTCGCGCTCAGCGGCACGGTCAGCCACGGCCTGCTGCTCGTCGCGGCGTGCTGCCTGTTCGCCGGCGTGGTCGGCAAGTCAGCCCAGTTCCCGCTCCACACCTGGCTCCCCGACGCCATGGCCGGCCCCACCCCGGCGTCGGCGCTGATCCATGCGGCCACGATGGTCGTCGCTGGCGTCTACCTGTTCGGTCGCATGTACGGCGTCTTCTGGGCCGGGTTCTCGATCCATGCCGGGGGCATGAACCTTGGCGCCTGGATCGGCTCGATCACCCTCTTGATGGCGGCCGGTCTTGCGTTCGTACAGACCGACATCAAGAAGGTCCTTGCGTACTCAACGGTCTCGCAGCTCGGCTACATGGTGATGGGCCTTTCGGTCGGCGCCTGGACCGGCGCGATCTTCCACCTCGTCACGCATGCGTTCTTCAAGGCCCTCCTGTTCCAGGCGGCCGGTTCCATCTCACACTCAGGGAGCCATCACAGCTTCGAGATGGAACGTATGGGCGGGCTGCGCAAGTACATGCCGAAGACGTGGGCCACGTTCCTCGTCGGCTTCCTCGCGCTCGCCGGCATCTTTCCGCTCTCGGGTTTCTGGTCGAAGGACGAGATCCTGCTCGGGGCCTGGAAGAACGGGTTCGGTTTCGCGCTCGCAGCCGGGCTCATCGGCTCATTCATGACCGCCTGCTACATGACCCGCGTGTACTGGAAGACGTTCGAGGGCGAGAACCGGCTGCACCTGTTCCATGACGAGCACGACACCCATGGCGCGCACGACACCCACGACGTTCATGATCTGCAGGTCGCGGCAGGTCATGACCAGCCGGACGCGCATGACGGTCCGCACGAGTCACCGGGCCTCATCACCGGTCCGCTCATCGCCCTTGCCGTCATGGCCGCGATAGTCGGCTTCATCAACCTGCCACTCCACATCTTCCACGGCGGCCAGTGGTTCGGGAAGTGGACCGAGAACATCACCATCGAAGACACCGTCATCAAACGCGGCTTCGAGCACGGCTTCAGCGGCTGGCTCGCCATGGTCGCGTCAGCCTGTGGAATCGGCGGCCTCGCCGTCGGCTACTTGTACAACAAGGTCTTCGCCGGCGATCTCGGCATCGTGCGGCGCTTCCGACTCGCTCGGGCCGGACACACGTTCCTCAAAGAGAAGTACTACCTCGACCACCTGTGGACCGGCATCGTGATCAACGGGATCAAGGGGCCTATCGCCCAGGCCGCCTACTGGTTCAACCAGAACGTCATTGACGGCATCGTCAACTCGGTCGGCAAGAGTGCGGTGGCTACCGGCAAGGTCGTCTACGAGGTCATCGATCAAAAGGGTGTCGACGGCATCGTCAACGGCTCGGGCCTTACCGCCTCAGCCGGTGGCGGCGTCCTTCGCACCCTGCAGAACGGCAAGGTTCAGAACTATGCCGCCATCTTCCTAGGCGCCACCGGCCTCATCGCCCTTGCGCTCGTCCTCTTCGTATAGGAGAACCCGGCTACCGCCATGAATAACAGTTTCCTGGATAGTTGGGGGCTCACCCTCATCGTGTTTCTGCCGTTCATCGGCGCTCTTGCGGTCATGCTCATCCGCAAAGCCGATGAGGAGAGCCAGAAGATCGTCGGGCTCGGGTTCGCGCTTGCGACGCTCGTCCTCACCGGTCTGGTCCTGCTCGATTTCAACTACGGCAAGAAGGCCTCCGGCCTGCAGTTCGTGCAGAACAAGCGCTGGATCGACATCATCAACGCCCGCTACCACATCGGGGTGAATGGTCTCTCGCTGCCGATGCTGGCCCTGTCGTCGGTCGTCGTGATCCTGTGCATCGTCTACAGCTGGAACCACTGGCCGGAGCCGCACAACCCGAAGGCCGTTCTGGCCCTCATGCTGATCCTCGAGACCGGCATGAATGGCGTGTTCGTGGCCCAGGACCTGATCCTCTTCTTCGTATTCTTCGAGCTGACGCTGCTGCCGATGTATTTCCTCATCGGCGTTTGGGGCGGCCCCAATCGTCAATATGCGTCGATCAAGTTCTTCCTGTACACGATGTTCGGGTCGGCTTTCATGCTCCTCGGCTTCCTTGCGCTGTACTTCAAGGCCGGTCGCACCTTCGACATCGCAGAGCTGATGGCGAACGTGAAGACGGCGAACATTCCGCACAACACGCAGCTGCTGATCTTCGGCGGGATCTTCCTCGGGTTCGCCGTCAAGGTCCCGATGTTCCCGTTCCACACGTGGCTACCCGACGCCCACACCGAGGCGCCGACGGTGGGCTCGGTGCTTCTCGCCGCGGTGCTCCTGAAGCTCGGCACGTTCGGGTTCATCAAGATCGCCATCCCGATCCTCCCCGAAGCGGCGAAGAGCTGGGCCCCGGTCATTGGGGTCCTGGCCGCCATCGGCATCATCTACGGCGCGCTCGGCTGCCTGGCCCAGACCGACATGAAGCGGCTCATCGCCTTCTCGTCCGTCGCCCACATGGGCTACGTGATGCTCGGCGTGTCCACGCTCACCAGCTACGGCATCAACGCCGCGCTCTATGGCATGGTCGCCCACGGCCTCATCACCGGCATGCTGTTCTTCTGCGCCGGCTCGGTGAAAGAACGGTTCCACACGCTCGAGATCAAGCGTCTCGGTGGTCTCCTGCAGACGATGCCGAAGCTCGGCTGGGTGCTCGGATTCTGCTCCATGGCCTCGCTCGGACTGCCCGGTCTGGCCGGGTTCTGGGGTGAGTTCCCGGCCATCCTGTCGGCGTACAGCCCGGCCGACGGTCTGAATGTCAACCTGTACCGCGGCCTGATGGTCGTCGCATCCGTGGGTACGGTCTTCGCCGCCGGCTATCTGCTGTGGCTCTATCAGCGCACTGCGTTCGGCACGCAGAAGGTCGAGTGGGAAGGGCACGAGTTCGAGGATGTCCAGACCACCGAGTGGATCGCGTGGACACCCTTCCTCATCGGCATCATCGGCTTCGGACTCTGGCCACGCATCATGTTCAGCGTGACCGACCCAGCGGTGCACACGATCTCCAAGATCTTCGGGGGCTGAACGACTGATGCTCGCCGTTCTTGCCGCGCTCGTCGGCAACGTGCTCTCGCCCCTCATGAAGGCGGCGGACTCGTTCACCGCGCCGCGGCTCGACTACCACGCGCTCGCGCCGGAGATCGTGCTGACGGTCGTGGCCCTCGGTGTGTTGATCGCCGACCTCATCCTCGACGAGACGCGCAAGCACCTCATCACCACCATCGCCGGTGCCGGCGTGGCGCTCTCACTGATTCCCATCCTCACCCTGGCCGTCAACGGCGCTGACCGTTCGATGTTCGGCGGCGCCTACGTGGTCGACAACTTCGCGCTCGTGATGAAGGCGCTGTTCCTCATCAGCGGCTACGTCGTGTTGCTGATGTCTTCCAACTACCTCGCGGACGGCGACTACTACGAGGGTGAGTTCAGCTTCCTACTGCTGTGCTCGATCCTCGGCATGGTGGTCATGGCGTCCTCGCGGGACCTCATCACGATCTTCATCGCCCTCGAGACGCTGTCGATCCCCGGCTACCTCCTCGCCGGCTGGCGCAAGCGGGACCTGAAGTCCAACGAAGCGATGATGAAGTACTACCTGCTCGGCGTCGTCGCCAGCGCAGTGATGCTCTACGGCATGTCGCTCGTGTACGGCGTCACCGGCACCACGATTCTCCTGGACATCGCAGTCAAGGTGAGCGCGGGCGGAACCACGCCGGTCCTCACCGCGGGCATCTTCCTCATCATCGTCGGCTTCGCGTTCAAGGTCTCCGCCGTGCCTTTCCACCAATGGGCTCCCGACACATATGAGGGTGCACCCACGCCGGTCACGGCGTTCCTGTCCGTTGCGTCGAAGACCGCCGGTTTCGTCGCCCTCATGCAACTCGTGTTCTACGGGTTCCTCGGCCGGTCCGACGTCTACAAGCCGATCTTCTGGGTGCTCGCTGCGGCCACGATGATCGTCGGCAACCTGGTCGCCCTCAAGCAAACCAACATCGTCCGTATGCTCGCATACAGCTCGATCGCGCAGGCTGGATTCATCCTCGCCCCCTTCGCCGTGGTCGGTACGAACGAGTCGGCGAACAAGAGCGCGTTCAACGCGGTCGTGCTCTACGTCATGGTCTACGCGCTCATGAACCTCGGCGCGTTCGCCATGGTGATCGCCATCGCCCGTAAGACCCGCAGCGGCGAGATCTCGAGCTACGGCGGGTTGTTCAGCTACGCGCCCGTGCCGGCCGTCCTGATGACGATCTTCATGTTCTCCCTCGCCGGTATCCCACCGATGGCGGGCATGTGGGCGAAGCTGTTCGTGTTCAAGTCGCTGCTCGACGCGGGCAACTCCTGGGCCATCGCTCTCGCGGTCATCGGTGCGGTCAACTCGGTGATCGCGTTCTTCTACTACGCGAGCATCATGCGGGAGATGTGGATGCGGCCGGTTCCGGACGGCGACACCACGCCGGTGCGCATCCCGCCCGCACTTACTGCGGCGATGGGGCTGTGCGCGATCGGCGTCGTGGCGGTCGGTGTGTACCCGCAGATCTTCACCAAGCTGGTGGATCTGTCGGGCTTCGTCAGCTGACGTTCGCGGCCGGCCCCTGACGGCTAGGGGAGCTGTGCGACGGCCTGTACCTCGATGCCGCCGCGCGGGCGCTGCGTGAGCGTGACAGTCACGGTCTTCGGCTTCGCCGTCGCCATCACTTCGCCGGCGATCTCGGTTGCGAGCGTTTCGGCGAACACGGCGCGGTCGCGAAAGGACCAGAGGTACAGCTTCAGCGACTTCGACTCGACGCACCACGCGTCGGGCTCGTACTCGATGACCACGTGCGACAGGTCCGGCTGCTTCGTCACCGGGCACATCGACGAAAGCTCGTCGGTGGCGAAGCGCACCGACCGCACGTGAGCCGGCGCCGGGAAGCACTCAACATGCGCGACCGGTTCCCGCACGGTCCGGCCGAGGATCGTCAGGGTCGAAACGTCAGCGAGTTCGGGATCGTCATGCATCCGCACCAGTCTCGCGTGCATGCCCAAGGTCCCCGACGCGTCGGCAAGGATGGCAGGAGTGGAAGCGTTGATCGGGCGGATACGGCGCGAGGGTCCGGTGCCCTTCCGCGCGTTCATGGACGCAGCGCTCTACGGCGAACAGGGCTTCTACACCAGGGGCGGTGGCGCCGGACGCTCGCGTGACTTCGTCACCAGTCCGGAGATCGGTGGCCTGTTCGGTGCGGTGCTGGCGCAAGCGCTCGATGAGTGGTGGGCCGAGCTCGGCGCTCCCGACCCGTTCTTGGTGGCCGAGTGCGGCGCCGGTCCGGGCGCACTCGCACAGACGATCCTTGCCGCGAAGCCGGCGTGCGGGCCCGCCCTGCGCTACCTACTGATCGATCGCGCCGAGCCGATGCGCGCCGCGGAACGGAGGCTCGGCTTGCCGATGACCGAGCCGTCGATGGTGTTGGGCGGTCTCGCGCCCGCATCGGACGTGTCAGCTGACGTAGGTCTTGACGACGAGCCAGCGACGGCAACGGGCCAGGGACCGTTGTGTACGTCACTGACGGAACTCCCCGAGATCGCCGTGCACGTGGTCCTGGCCAACGAGCTTCTCGACAACCTGGCTGCGGACCTGTGCCAGCGATCGGCGGATGGCTGGCTCGAGGTCCGCGTCGGCCTGGGCCAGGGGACCGATCTGCTGGAGATCCTCGTGCCCGCTTCTCCGGGCCTGGCCGCTCACGCCGAGCACCATGCGCCGGGGGTCGAGAAGGGCGCTCGGGTGCCGGTGCAGTCGGCTGCGAAGCAGTGGCTTCGGTCGGCCCTGGAGTGCGTCGATGGCGGCCGAGTCGTCTGCATCGACTACGCCCGAACGACGGCAGAGATGTCTGTGCTGCCATGGCAGCAGTGGCTCCGGACGTATCGAGCACATGGCCGGGCCGGCCATCCGCTTCTCGCTCCTGGCGAGTGCGACATCACCGTCGACGTCGCCGTCGATCAGCTCGCCACCGTTCGTATGCCTACCTACGACCGCACGCAGGCTGAGTTCCTTCGCGCGTACGGCATCGAGGAAGTTGCCGCTGCGGCCGCGGCAACGTGGCGCGCCCGCGCCGCAATCGGTGATCTCGCGGCCCTCGCAGCCCGTAGCCGAGCGCACGAGGCCGACGCGTTGTGCGACCCCTCCGGACTCGGCGGCTTCCGCGTCCTTGAGTGGGTCGGCAATCGCGCGACCGTCCGGAGAGCGGTCCCTAAGGGCAGTGAAGGCGCTTGACCGTTTTCGCGGGACGGTTCCACGCCCTCGCTGGGCGTAACGGAACGGCTCGCACCCCACACTGCGAGACGGTCGGCAAGGACCGATGGCGCAGACGATGAGACGAGGGAAGCCATGACCAACCGCAGCTTCGATGTGATCGTGATCGGTGCCGGCCCTGCTGGTGAGGTGATCGCCGGCCGGTGTGCCGAGGGAGGGCTGTCGGTCGCAATCGTCGAGCGCGAGCTCGTGGGCGGGGAGTGCTCGTACTGGGGCTGCATCCCGAGCAAGGTCCTCGTCCGACCGGGCGAACTGGTTGCCGCCGCCAAGCGCGTCCCCGGCGCGGCAGAAGCCGTGACCGGACCCGTCGACGTGGAGGCTGCCCTTGCCCGTCGCGACGAAGCCACGAGCGGTTGGAACGACGCCGGCCAGATCCCGTGGCTCACCGAACGTCACGTCGAGGTGCTGCGAGGCGCTGGCCGGTTGACGCGAGCGAAGTCCGTGTCGGTGACCGCGGCGGATGGTGCTGTCACCACGTTCACCGCTCTGCGGGCCGTCGTCATCGCCACCGGCACGACCGCTGCGATCCCACCGGTCGAAGGCCTTGGGGATGTCGCGGCCTGGACCAATCGGGAGGTTACGGCCATGAAGTCGGTGCCCGAGCGGTTGCTCGTCCTCGGCGGCGGGCCGATCGGCGCGGAGATGGCCCAGGCCGTGTGCCGCCTCGGCGCGGCAGAGGTGACGATCATCGAGGGTGCCGATCGCCTCTTCGCACGCGAGGAGCCATTCGTGGGCGACGAGGTGCGGGCCGCGCTCGAGGCGGACGGAATCACCGTGCTCACCGGCGCGCGCCTCGCTGCGGTCCGCCGCACCGGCGCGGTCGGCCCGGTCGTTGCGACGCTGGCCGATGGCCGTCAGCTCATCGGCGACGAGATCCTCGTCGCCGCCGGACGCCGCCCCGCCACCAGTGACGTCGGGCTCGAGACCGTCGGTCTCACCCCGGGCAAGCCGATCGATGCCGACGAACGGCTGAGGGCAACCGGGCTGGGTGGCGACTGGCTCTATGCCGTCGGCGACTGCAACGGTCGCGCGCTCCTCACCCACATGGCGAAGTACCAAGCGCGCATAGCTGCAGACGTGATCCTCGGCAGGGACGCGTCGGACGCGGCCGGCCATCGTGCCCTTCCCCGCGTCACCTTCACCGACCCCCAGGTCGCGGCGGTCGGTCTGACCGAGGCGCAGGCGCGAGAGCAGGGCATCGATGTGCGGTCGGTGACGTACGGAACGGGGGCTGTCGCAGGCGCCTACACCATGGGCAACGCAGGGATCGGCACCTCGAAGCTCGTGGTCGACCAGGCGAGGCGCGTGATCGTCGGGGCCACGTTCACCGGCCCGTCGGTGCAGGAACTGCTCCACGCCGCGACGATCGCCATCGTCGGCGAGGTCACGCTCGATCGGCTGTGGCACGCGGTGCCGTCGTTCCCGACGGTCAGCGAGGTGTGGTTGCGGCTACTGGAGACGTACGGGCTCTGATTCTGATGGGTGCGGCGAGCAGCGGGTCGGGGAGGGTTGAGGTGGGGTTCGGCGTGCCGAGTGGATAGCCTCGCCCGCATGAGTGAACCCACGCTTGACGCCCTGCTGCAAGAGGATCGGACGTTCCCGCCACCGGCATCGTTCGTCGCGTCCTCGTTGGTCAGTGACCGTCGCCTGAACGACGAGGCCGACGCCGACTGGGAGTCGTTCTGGGCCCGTCAGGCCCGTGACCTGGTGACGTGGTCGAAGCCCTTCACAAAGGTGCTCGAGTGGGAGCTTCCCTTCGCGAAGTGGTTTGAGGATGGCGAGCTGAACGTCAGCGTCAACTGCCTCGACCGCCACGTCGAAGCCGGTCTGGGGGACCGCGTCGCATTCCACTTCGAGGGCGAGCCGGGCGATACCCGTACCATCACCTACGCCGAGCTGCTCGACGAGGTCCAGCGCTTCGCGGCCGCCCTCAAGGGCCTGGGCGTCGGGCGCGGCGACCGGGTCGCCATCTATCTGCCGATGATCCCCGAGGCCGCTGTAGCGCTGCTGGCCTGCACCCGTATCGGAGCGGCGCACTCGGTCGTGTTCGGCGGTTTCTCCTCCGAGTCCCTGCGCGACCGCATCAACGATGCCGAGGCGAAGGCGGTCATCACCGCCGATTCCGGATACCGCAAAGGCGCGGCCAGTGCACTGAAGCCGAACGTCGACGTCGCCATCGCCGACTGCCCGAGCGTGCAGCACGTCGTCGTCGTCGACCGTTGCCACACCGAGACGGTCATGGTCGACGGCCGAGACGTCTGGTACCACGACCTTCTCACTCAGTACCCGGTCGGAACGGTGTGCCAACCAGAATCCATGCGCGCAGAGGATCTGCTCTTCATCCTCTACACGTCGGGAACGACGGCGAAGCCCAAGGGCATCATGCACACCACAGGCGGCTACCTCACGCAGGTCGCGTTCACGCACAAGTACGTCTTCGACCTTCATCCCGAGACCGACGTCTACTGGTGCTCGGCCGACGTCGGTTAGGTCACCGGCCACAGCTACGTCGTCTACGGCCCGCTCGCAAATGCGGCCACGAGCGTGATGTACGAGGGCACTCCCGATACACCGGGCAAGGACCGCTGGTGGTCGATCATCGAGAAGTACGGCGTCACGATCTTCTACACCGCACCCACCGCGATCCGGTCCTGCATGAAGTGGGGCGTGCAGGAACCACAGCGGCATGACCTGTCGTCGCTGCGTCTGCTCGGTTCGGTGGGGGAGCCCATCAACCCCGAGGCGTGGATCTGGTACCACGAGAACATCGGCGGCGAGCGCTGCCCGATCGTCGATACCTGGTGGCAGACCGAGACTGGCGGCATCATGATCTCCCCGCTTCCCGGCCTGACCGTCACCCGTCCCGGCAGCGCCACGTTCCCACTCCCGGGCATCGGCGCCGAAGTCGTCGACGAGACGGGTACTCCCATCGCTGTCGGCGGTGGATACCTCACACTCAGCCATCCGTGGCCGGCGATGCTGCGTGGTATCTACGGCGACCCTGAGCGCTACCACGAGACGTACTGGTCGACGTACCCCGGCCGTTACTTCGCCGGCGACGGGGCCAAGCTCGACGAGCATGGATACCTCTGGCTACTCGGCCGCGTCGATGATGTCATGAACGTAAGTGGACATAGGATCTCCACAACGGAGGTCGAGTCTGCGCTGGTCGACAATCCAACCGTTGCCGAGGCGGCCGTTGTCGGTGCAAACGACGCTACGACGGGTCAGGCCGTCATCGCCTTCGTCACGCTCAAGGCGGGAAACGCACCGACCGACGCCCATGGACAGATGCTGCGCGCCCACGTCGCGACCAAGATCGGGGCCATCGCCCGGCCGAAGACGATCGTGTTCACCGATGACTTGCCGAAGACCCGCTCGGGAAAGATCATGCGTCGTCTCCTTCGTGACGTTGCCGAAGGCCGGGCGCTCGGCGACACCACCACCCTCGCCGACCCGAACGTGGTTGCCGAGATCAAACGGCGGGCCGACGCTTCGCCGCAGGACTGATCTGATGACGTCAGGCCCCGCCTCCGCTTCGGCTGTGCGACATGAGTGAGCTCGCGGACGCGCTTGCGAACGTGTCGGCACAGTGCCTCGGCGGCGAGGCTGTCCCTGACGACCTCGCTGCGCTCTGGCGGGCCCAGTTCGACGAAGACACCGATCTTCTCGACTCCTATGAGATGACGCTGCTCGACGCGGTGGAGCCCGAGCTCTTCGACGGGTTCCGCGAGGAGGACGGCGTCGAACCTGCCGCCGCTCGGGCCTTCGAACGGATGGCGACACAGATCCGGTGGGTGGCGGAGATCCTCGACGGCTCCCTCGTGGGCTACTGGGTAGGAGAGGAGCGACGCCGTGTAGGCGAGTCGCCGGTGGTCGTCTGCGATCCTGGCGGCCAGTTCGAGCTCGGCGCCCGGACTCTCGTCGAGTACCTGTTGGATTGCACCGAGCCGGATGACCCCGAGGAGTTCAACGAGGTAGCCGACGCACTCGCCGACCTCGGCATCGATGTCCCCGTCCAGAGCCATCAGGAGATCTGGAACCGACTCGAGGGGTTCGACGACCCGAATGCCGTGACGCTCGGCTACCTGGTCGAGGAGCGCATGCGTGGCTGAGCCGATTGGTGGGCTGCGGTACGTCCCCGAGAACTGGTGGTGGCGCGGCGAACCTCGAGCGCCAGCCCGCGCCGCAGTGTTCGACGTCGATGGTGTCCTTGCGGACGCGACCCATCGGCAGCACCTGGTGACCGGCCACCGTCGCAACTGGCCGCTCTTCTTCGACCTCTGCGGCAAGGATGGGCTCATCGAGGAAGTGGCCAACATGGCGCAGCTGCTCGACCCCACGCTCATGATCGTGTTGTGTACGGCCCGCCCGTCGAGTGTGGCTCCGGAGACCCTCGAATGGCTTGCCCGACACGACGTGCGCTGGGACCTGCTGATCATGCGCGAGTGGGGCGATTACAACCTGGCGCGCGACTTCAAGCAGTACACCGTCCATGAGTTGAGGGCGTACGGCTTCGAGTTGTCCATGGCCGTCGAGGACGATCCGCGCAACAAGGCCATGTTCGATGCCGAGGGAATACCATGTGTGTACATACATTCTGGCTACCACTGACCGCCTTGGAAGCGAGGGTCATCAGTGATTGATCACCTGGCCTATGCGACACCAGACCTCGCGGAGACGGTGGCGTGGTTGCGCGACACCTATGGGCTCGCGCTGACGCCGGGCGGAGCGCACATCGGCGCGGGCACCCGCAACTACCTGTGCGGTCTGGGTGGGAGCACCTATCTCGAGGTGATCGGCCCGGACCTGGCGCAGCCGGAACCAGCCGCTCCCCGACCGTTCGGCGTGGACGACCTCACCGCGTCGCGTCTCGTCGCATGGTGTGCTCGACCGACGCGGCCGCTCGAGGCTGTCGTGGCCGATGTCGGCGCTCTCGGCCTCGATCTCGGTCCGATTGCGGCGATGTCGCGTGCCCGGCCGGACGGGGTCATCCTGCATTGGCGCCTGACGTTCCCCACGCACGGCCCGGTCGTCCCGTTCTGCATCGACTGGGGCACCGCGCCCCATCCGACCGATTCGCTCGACCACACCTCGGCGCTCGAACGGCTCGAGTTGACGGGTGCCGACCCCGAGACAACCACGCGTGTCCTGGCAACGATCGGCGTCGACATCACCGTCGGGTCGGGACCGCCGGCCACCCGAGCCCATCTCCGCACGCCGAAGGGTGCGCTTGTCCTCTGAGCGAGCGGGCTCAGTCGCGGAAGTTCTTGTACTGCAGTGGTATGTCGAAGTCCTTCCCCTTGAGGAACGCGATCGCGTCCTGAAGGTCGTCACGCTTCTTGCCGGTGACGCGGACGGCGTCGCCCTGGGTCGAGCTCTGGACCTTGAGCCCCGACTCCTTGAGCGCCCGATTGACCTCTTTGGCCTTGTCCGTGCCAAGACCGGCCTTGAGGGTGACGATCTGCCGGGCAGTACCCCGGGTGGCTTCCTCGACCTTGCCGTAGTCGAGCGTCTTCAGCGAGACCTGGCGCTTCACCATCTTTTCCTCCAGAACCTGAAGGAGTGCGCGAAGGCGATCTTCGGTGACGGACGCGAGGGTGATCTTCATGTCGGCGAGTTCGATGGTGGAGTTCGTGTCCTTGAAGTCGAAACGAGTCGTCACCTCCCGCTGGGCCTGGTCGACCGCGTTCTTGACTTCCTGCTCATCGATCTCGGAAACCACGTCGAAGGTCGGCATGCGAAGAGGCTAACCTCAGCGACCGCAACATCCGCCAGTTCATGGGTCGGTACCCAAGCGGCCAACGGGGGCAGACTGTAAATCTGCTGCGAGAGCTTCGATGGTTCAAATCCATCCCGGCCCACCATGAAGAGACGACCCGCCCCTCGGGCGGGTCGTTTTGCGGATCCGCAAGGCGCAGAGCCGAGCCGCTCTGCGGTCAGAGCAGTTTCTGCATCAGCGTGATGTCGATCCAACGCCCGAACTTGCGGGCCACCTCGCGTTCGACGCCGATGAGCTCGAAGCCGCGTGAGGCATGGAGGCGGATCGACGCCTCGTGTCCGGCCACGATGCGCGCCATGCACGCGTGGAACCCTGACTCTGCGCCGATGCGTAGGACGTCGTCGAGCAGGATCCGTCCGATCCCACGTCCCTGGTGCTCGCGGTCGACATAGACCGAGTTCTCGACCGTGGTCGAGTAAGCCGGCCTATCGCGCCACGGTGAGATGGAAGCGAACCCCAGGATCCGGTCGTGGGCGGGGGCCGGGTCGTGCAA
>JAYUDQ010000234.1:0-2217 GCA_043739745.1 Acidimicrobiia bacterium
GCGTCGTTGGGCGTGACGTAGGGCGTCATGCCCGCGACGTCCGCCGTCGTCCCTGCCGCGACCGCCGGGAGCTTCTCGGTCGCTGCCGGTAGCGCCGTAGACTTGCGATGCGCTACGGCTTTCGCCCCGCCTTGCAGGTTGCGTCCGACGATGCCGGTGACGGCCGCGGCGCCTGCGGTCCCGGCGCCGAGCACGAGGAAGCGTCGGCGATCCATGCCCAGGCGGCGTTCCACACCCGTTGCTTTGCGCACCGGTGGCCGACCCAGCAGCACCCAGAGCGCGGCGATCACCGCAAGCGCGGAAACAGCCATCGGCACGATGTCGGCGGCCTTGGGTGACCGTCCGCTGATGGCTGCATACCCGCCGATGACGGCGAACGCGGCGACGGCGACGATGCCGTCGGAGAAGCGCTTCGCGGCCCGGACACCGGCGAACGCGGCGTAGATGCCCATGATCACGAGGATGCCGACGACGAGTGCGTTCTTGTCGTTCTTGCCGAACGTGTCGATGGCGAACGTCTTCACCGAGCCGGGCACGCCGTCGACCACACGGTCCCCGACCACCACAACCGGGCCGGACCCGTTGAAGATCCCGGCCCACAGCTCGCCGATCCCGAGCCCGAAGGCGGCGGCCAGCACCCCGGCGAGGGCAGGAAGTAGGCGCGCTCGTCGCGTTCGCGGCGGTCGCTGCGCGCTCGGACCACCGGCTGTCGGCATTTGCGTGTCGGCCGTGGCACCTTCCTTCACACGGGCGACGACCTGGGTTGGTGCACCGGAGTCCATGCGAGTCACGTCCATAGTCTGGACCTGTTCGTTACAGATCGGCGCTGTGGATTGGCGGGAGCCGCCCGGGGGCGAGGCGTCGCCGGCTGTCACACCCGCGAGGCCGTACATGCGGTCAGTAGCGGCTCCTATTCGCCGGACGGCAAGAGCGTCGCGTTCGCGCAGGATCAACTCTCCGGCGGTCCTGCGCGCTGGACCGTCCGTATCGACCCCGATCCGCCGCCGAGGTGATCCTGACCGCAGTGACCGGACCACGCGCCAACGAAACCAGCAGACGAGAAGACCCGTACAATCCGTGGCGACAATGAGTCCGCCGGGTGGACGCGGTGCGGGTGCCTTCGGGCCCTCGTGTCGAGGAAAGTCGGGACTCCGCAGGGCAGGGTGCTGGCTAACGGCCAGTCGGGGTGACCCGCAGGAAAGTGCAACAGAGAACAGACCCCCGATGGCTCGCACCACCCGGCAACGGGCGGCGCGGGAACAGGGAAGGGTGAAACGGTGCGGTAAGAGCGCACCAGCGTCCGGGTGACCGGGCGGCTTGGTAAACCCCACTCGGAGCAAGGTCGAATCGAAGGCTGGGCTGCCCGTCCGGTGCTCGCCGGGCAACCGGTGCGCACCACCTTCAGGTGGACTGCATAGATGGATGGCCACCCGCACGCCCGTAAGGGTGGGCGACAGAATCCCGCTTACAGGCGGACTCATTGTCAGCAACGCTTACACCCACACTGAGCAGGTGAAACACTAGTCAGAGGGGGACCTTGAAGGACACAACGGCCCTTCCGGGACCCATTTGCGTTATCTTCCGTTCTG
The DNA here is from genome assembly GCA_043739745.1 of Acidimicrobiia bacterium. Classification (GTDB taxonomy): domain Bacteria; phylum Actinomycetota; class Acidimicrobiia; order Acidimicrobiales; family JANYDT01; genus JAYUDQ01. The sequence continues at coordinate 1,590 of JAYUDQ010000234.1, forward strand.
CGCGGAGCGACATGGGGCCCGCCCGGCGGTCGACTTTGCGGCGCACTCGATACCGCTCGATTGCGCCCGACATCGGCGTCGATCCCATTCCTCGCAACACGCGTTGTTGCGAGTTTCGGATCGCACATCAGCGGGTATTGCGCCGATCACGAGCACGCGTGGCCCGGCGACCCGGCTGGGACACGCGACCGCTCATGCCGCAGATTCGGATCGACCGCCGGAAGCCCGCCGCGTTCACTATGAACGGCGCAACGCACATCGGTGGCTCACACCTTGGCCAACACCACGCCGGTCGTAGCCGGGTCCGTACCGGCCGGCGCCAGCTGCAACCGCACATCACCACGCCCGACCGCCAACCGGCCCGACGCCAGGACATCTCCGAGCAGATGGTTGTCGGCGCTCAACGCGGTGTCGCACGCCACGGGAACACGGATCAGCCCGTCGATCGTCGTTGCCATCGTCAACGCCGCCTGCGACCACCGTCCTGACAGCGTCTCGCACGGCGTCGAGCCGGAAAACGTGCCATCGCTGCGGAACTCGATCGTCCCGGCCACGCCGGCACGCATCCGTCGACCGCCGTCGAGCGCCTGGATCCGCCACGACCCCACGACCGCGGCCGACGACGGCG
>JAYUDQ010000235.1:0-2216 GCA_043739745.1 Acidimicrobiia bacterium
TGCGTGTTCTCGCCACGCTCCGCCACAGATGTGGAAACTCGCCGTGCCGATCCGCCGCGGTCAACCCGAGTCCCAGTGCCGATCCGCCGCGGTCAACCCTGCCGCTGTTCCGGGAGCGCCGCCGCGGTCGACCGACGACGCTGTGCCGACACCGGTAGCGTCGGTCGAGTGGGGACTGACGCGGCGAACCAACCGACGAAGCCGTGATCGGCATGATCGGCGTGATCGGTGACGTGGTCGACGATGTCGTCGTGCGGCTCGGCGGGCCCATCAATGTCGCCTCCGACACCGTTTCGGTGATCCAGCGCCGTCGGGGTGGGAGCGCAGCAAATGTCGCCGTCGCCGTCGTCGCCGCCGGTGGATCGGCGCGGTTCATCGGCCAGGTCGGCGAGGATGATGCCGGCGCCGCATTGGTCCGTTCGCTCAAGGAAGTCGGTGTCGAGACACGGGTCCGACTGGGGGGCCGTACAGGTACGGTCGTGGTGCTCCTGGCCGAGGACGGCGAGCGCACCATGCTGACCGACCGGGGCGCAGCCGCCGACCTCACCGACCCGGACCCGGCGTGGCTCGACGGTCTTGCCGCAGTGCACGTCCCGCTCTACTCGCTGCTCACCGGACCGTTGGCCACCACCGCGGCGACACTTGTCGGCTGGGCGCACGACCGTGGGTTGCCCGTGTCGATCGACGCGTCGTCGGTCAGTGCCATCGAAAGCTTCGGCATCGAAAACGCCGTTGCGCTTCTTCGCTCCCTCCGGGCTGATGTGCTGCTGTGCAACGCTGCCGAGGCCGCCACGCTCGGGCGTGTGACCCCGTTGACCGAACTCGGCGCGGCGGCCGTCGTCGTGAAACGCGGCGCCGGCGTTGCCACACTGCTACGTGCACATACGGATTCCGTGACGGTCCCGGCGGTGCCGCTTGCCGACGTGCGCGACACGACCGGTGCGGGGGACGCGTTCGCCGCGGGCTACCTGGTCGCGATGCTGCGGGGCGACGATGCGATATGTGCGCTTACTAATGCCCATGCGATGGCAGCTGACGCAATTCGTGCTGCGTCAGTGACGCGCTCAGGCTGAGCGTCGGGTGCGAGCGCCGACACGCTTCCCCGCCACCGGCTTCGTCGCGACCGGGGCCGCCTTCTTCGCAACTGCCGGGCGGCCGACCGACGGGCGAGCGGCACGGGCACTCGGCACAGCGACGACTCCACCCGCGTGCAGCAGTTCCTCGAAGGCCTCGACCATGCACGCCTGCAGGTCGGCCGGATCGTCGACGGCCGATGGATCGAGATGGATGCCCATGTCGAAGCTGCCGTTGTACGAAAGCGCGGTGATGTTGAACGCAGTCCCCGCCACCGGGCCCAACGCGATGCTCCACAAGAGCTTCGAGCCGGTGATGTACATCGGGAAGGGCGCGGCCGGGAGGTTCGACGTGGCGAAGTCAAGGTTCGCCGCCTGGCTTCGGGCGAATCGGGTGACTGCGGAAGTCGGTAGCAGGTTGGCGATCCGTGCGATGTTGTTCAGCGTGCCGCCGCCCCGGAGCGCAGCCCGCTCGGCCGCGATGGTGCTTCGGATCAGATCGAAGCGGGCCGAACCCGGCATGGGCTCACCCGACACCCGGACCCGCACGGGCGTGAACGCGTTCGCGCCCGAGGTGGAATCGGTACGCGTGCTTATGATAAAGGAGACGTTCAGCGCCTCGACGGGAACGTCGCGTTTCGCGTGGTAGCGGAGCGCGCCGTTCACTGCGCCGGTGACGAAGATGTCGTTGATCGAACCGCCGAGCACCCTGCCGGCGGACTTCACGTCGGCCAGCGGGAACCGGACCGCTTCCAGGTGCCGTCGTCGTGAACGCTTCGTCCACAACGGCGACCCGCTCGGCCCTTCGCTCGACGGGGTGAGCTGGCCGATGGTCGAGCGGGCCGCGTCGACGATGCCGCTGACGCTCTCGCGCGCTCTCGTCGGGTCGGCGCTCCACAGGGCCATCTCGCCCGCCAGTCGTCGGGCCAGGCCGGCCTGGCGGCGCAAGAGATGCCCGATCGACGAGGAGGCGGCACCTATGACGCTGGAACCGAGGTCACCTCCGATCCCCGAAATGAGCGCCTTCGCCCCGCCCCCGGTGGCGCTCTGGTCCTCCGCCGTGGACGCATCTCCGGACTCGTCGGTTTCGGCTGCGACACCGCCTATCGCGGCCAGGTCGGCAGCGATCAGCGCCTCGATGTC
>JAYUDQ010000236.1:0-5923 GCA_043739745.1 Acidimicrobiia bacterium
GCCGGACCCGAGAAGACCGCGATGAACACCCCGGCCCACCACATCCAGGTGTTCAGGATCGTCGCCGGCCCGATCCCGAGGCGCAGCCCGTAGCGGGCCGCAGCCCACCAGGGTCCGTAACGCCGTCCCCACCACTGCGGGACCTGCGTATGCACGGCCGGCGGCCGCAGCCTCCCGGTCGACCGGCGCAAGCGATCGAGCACGATCGACGTGAGCGCGAGCACAACGGCCACGACCGGTGTGGGGCGCCGAGCCGGGCCGGCCGACCAGGAAAGCGCCAGCACGACCATGGGCGCGTTGGCCACCATGCCGGTTACGACCAGGATGAGAGCGAGGACGGGGAGCAGCGCCCGCCGAACCGACGGGCTCACGGTCTCGGCGACCGAGCGGCCTCAGGGCGACCACAAGGCCTGATGGCCGGCCACGGCGAGCAGCACGACAGCCAGTAGCGACGCTGCGTTCATCGGTGTCCTCCATCCCGCGACAGGGCCGTGGCCGGTGTCGTCGGTGTCGTCGGTGTCGGCGGTGCGGGCGCGACCGTGACGACGGACGCAGGCGAGATCGTGACGGCGGGTGACGGCGCTGTCCGAGGCGGCGGCGTGACGGGCGGGGCGATCCGCACCGGCGCGGTCGTGGCGGTACCGCTCCTGGATCGCTGTGTGGCCCGCGTGACCAGCGTCGTCGTCGTCGTCGGGAGGTCGCCCGACACCCGCACCTGGCCGAGCGGCCGCTCGTCGAGTGGCTGTGCGATCACCGGAAGGCCCATCCCGTCGACGCCGATGAGCAGATGAGCATCGAAGCCGTTGAGGGCCGACTGCAGCTCATAGATGCCCTGATCGCTGAGCGCGCCGTCCCCCGACCGCACCACATCGGCAGCCGAGAACCGTGCCCGTCGTGAGATCAGCCATTCGCGCAGCTCCGGGGTGACGCGCGCATCGGCGTGGAGCACGAGCGGGCCACCGAACGGCAGAAGCCCGGCGGCGAGTGCCGACGTGGCAACCGGCGCGAAGCCGATCGTGACACCCGCTCCGCCGGCCGCGGCCAGCACCTGGTCGGCGAGATAGACGCTGATGGCAACGGCGTCAGCACCGGGGACCGACGTCGAGAACGAGATCGACCCGGCACGGGCGACGACCTCGTCACCGATGAGCGTGACCGGGCCCTCGGTGCGGGTGTTGGCACGCACCGCTCCGAGCGCGTCGACGCCGATGACGAGCGGCCGGCGCCGGGCTGCGGCATACGCCGCCGCGGCGGGAGCAACTGCGACCGCCGGCCCGCCCGCCCCGATGACCACGACCTCGGTGCGCCCGCTGCGGCCGATGAGCCAGTTTGCGGCCTCGGCCGATGCGACGGCGACGTCGGGCGAGGTGGTGATGAACTGCAAGCGGGCGATCTCGCCGAGCGCGGAGGCAACACCGGAATCGAGCGCGCCCACGACTGCGATCGACGTCGCACCGACCCGTCGCAGTTCTGCCGCGACTGTCGATCGGAGGATGTCCGGTTCGACCAGAACGAGCGGCGCGCCGAACTCTGCGGCGATCGGCGCGGCGATCGACGCCGTGAGCACGTCAAGACCGTTGGCCACGACCACCGTGGCGGCACTCCCCGACGGGCGCTGCGCCAGGCGGGCGAGTGAGATCTCGACTGCGGACGCGCCCACGAAGCGTTCGAGCGTCACCTTCTGCACACGCGGATCTTCGAGGCAGCTCTCGACCACGCAGTAGACGTTGCTGCCCTCGGGGCAGTACCCGTGCACGTTCGGGTAGCCCCGACCGCAGCAGTCGCAGATCTTCTTGAGCCCGCCGTTGGCGCAGCAGCCGGGACTGGCGTACCAGCACCACCCCCAGGCCACATCAGGTCCGACACAGTCGTACGTCGGGCATTTCGGCGAGGTCCCGGACTGACCGCACACCCGAGCATCGGCCCGGCTGGAGAACACTTGGGACAGGGCCAGCCCGCCGGTGCCGACGATCGCCACCTTCGCGCTCGTCGACAGGAACGTCCGGCGTGACGTGCGCGCCGCGAGCCATCGCGAAGCCCGTTCGGTGACGACGTCGACTCCGCTCATCCGCCGGCCTCGATCGACGCCAACTTCGACTCGCGAACGAGCTCTTCGACCTGTTCGAGGGTGTTGGCCACGCCTCGGCCGCGCACGATGCCCGAACGGTCGACGGTCACGATGTACGGCGTCGAACGAACATGGAACGCATCGAACACCGGCTGGGTCTGCGGGTCGAGATCGACGTTGTGGACCTGCAGCTCGCGATATTGACGGCGCAATGCGTCGAGCGACGGACGAAGCTCGCGGCATACCGTGCACGACGGCGACGTGAACGCCATCACGGTCAGGACGGCCCGGTCGTAGGCGAGCCCGACGGCCGGCGCAAGCGAGTCGAGATCCGGCCCTTCACCGGCGAAGTGCGTGCCCATCGGGGCCAGTCGGGCGTGCAGCACGCCAACCTGGCGGAGAAGCGCAACGACGGCGAACCCGAGCACGACCACGGCCAACCACAGCATCAGGTAGGACGCCAGCCAGACCGACCCGGGCATCACCGCACCTGCGCAGCGGGGCGATTGGCAGGATCGATCGGTGCGGTGTCCGACCCACGCAGTAGTCCGCCGACGGTTGCGCGAAGCCCGACGAGCGTGACGACGACGAGCCCGATCACCGCCGCCAGCCCAACGGTGAGCAACGCGGCCAGCGAATGCTCAGGGCGCGACGCGGCCAGTGCGGTCACGCCGGCGCCGAGCAGGAGCCCGTTGCGCACGATGGTTGCCGGCCCGATCGGATCGTGCGATGCCGAACCGAAGCATCCGCACGTCACCGTCTGCCGGGCGGCCAAAGCCCGGATGATGACCGCCGTGAACGCAATCAGCAACACCGCCGCGGCGATCCCCCCGTCGCGCGGGCGCAGGACCAGTACGAGGCCGGTCGTCAACTCCGCGGCGACGACGACCAGAACCGGGAGGCGCACACCGAGCGAGACGAACGACCGTGCCGTTCCGGGAAGATCTCGGAGCTTGGCCACGCCGGCCCACCCGAGGACAATGGCGAGCAGAAGCGCACTGGCACTGGCGATCTGGTTCACACGGTCACAGGCACGGGCGCGGCCAAACGGGGAAGGGGACGGACGGAAGCGGCAAACGTAGTGTTCTTTCCCCCGATACGTCGGGCAGACCTCGGGCAGACCGCGGGCCACAGATCGTCATGTGAAGGCCGGAGCCAGTACGTCGTCGACGATGCGGCGACGGGTCGTCCAATCCGCGAAGGAATGCTCCATGGCCTGGCGCTGGAGCGCCCCGATCTCGGCCCACGACAGCTCGAATGCCTGGGCCACGGCGTGCACCTCGCCGGCCACGGTGACGTCCGACATCAGCCGATTGTCGGTGTTCACGCCGACCGAGAACCCGTGCCGCAGGAGCTCGGCGATCGGGTGGCGTTCGAACGAGGGAACGGCGCCCACATGGACATGGCAGGACGGCGCCATCTCGAGGTGGATCTGGCGTTCGAGTACGGCCCGGGCGAGGCGTCCGAGCTTCCAGTCGTGCGGGTCGGTCCGGTCGATGTCGGTCATGATCCGCACGCCGTGGCCGATGCGCTCGGCACCGTGTGCGAGACCGTCGGCGATGAGTAGGAGGTCGGGTGGCTCCGAGGCGTGCACCGTGATGTGCATCTGCGCGGCGCGAACGAGCGCGAACGCGTCGGCATGCAGCGACGGCGGCCAGCCCGTCTCCGCGCCGGCAATGTCGAATGCGACGACGTGCTCATCACGGTCGCGCCAACGCACGGCGAGCTCGGCGATCTCGACCGACCGTGTCGCCGTCCGCATGGCACAGACGATGGTGTTCACGCTGATCTGACGTCCGGTGGCGGCGGCCGCAGCCTCACCCCGTCGGAAGCCGGCTTGGACTGCGTCCATCACCGCGTCGAGCGCGAGGCCGCGTTCCTGGTGAAGCTCGGGCGCGAAGCGGACCTCGGCATAGACCACGCCGTCGGAGGCAAGATCGAGGGCCGCCTCGAAGGCGACCCGTTCGAGCGCATCAGCGGTCTGCATGACGCCGGCCGTGTGCTGGAACGTCTCGAGGTACTGGAGGATGTCGAGGCTCTTCGCGCCGCGGACGAACCACTGCCGCAGTGCGGCCCCGTCGTTCGTCGGCAGGACGTGACCGGACTGGTCGGCGAGCTCGATGATGGTCGCAACCCGGACACCGCCGTCGAGGTGGTCGTGCAGGAGCACCTTCGGTGCCGCTCGGATGGCCTGAAGGGTGATCGCGGCACCGTTGGTGCGGCCAGGCGCGGCCGGTGCACTCACGATGTCCTCGTCAGCCGTAGGACCATGCCGTTGCGGTCGTCGGACACCCACAGGCTCCCGTCGGCTGCGGCCACCACGTCGACGGGGCCGCCGAGTTCCTGACCGCGCTTCTCGGTCCAGCCGCCGATCAGTTCCGTGCCCGGCCCGCTCGGGATCCCTTGGGCGTCGACGGGGAACGCGACCACGCGGTGCCCGGTGTCGCGGCAGGCGTGGTTGCCGATGACCGAAGCCGAAGCCGTCGTGCGAGTCAGCAGGAGAACCGCGAGCAGTGCGACAGCGAGGCGTGCCAGCACCTTGGACGGCTTGATGATCGCAGAGAGTCGGAGGCGCACGGCGGTCAAAATACCGTTCGGACGATGCGAGCCCGACGCACGGCCTCGATCGGCACCCTCGCCACACTCGTCATCGTCGCGATGTTCGTCGGCCTCGGCGAAGCGACGGCTACTCCCCTTCTCCCGCCCGGTCACCGCCATCACCACCTCCACCTCAAACCGCGGCTGCGTTGCGGCCTGCCGCTTCGGCACCGTGCGGCCAGACGCTCAGGTTCGCGCTTTTCACCCGACGGACACCGCGTGGTTCTCGCCTCGCAAGGCGACGGGACGGTCCGCACCGTGGGATTCGATCCCGAAACCGGGGCGCTCGGCGGGGCGAACGTGGTCGCCACCCTCCCCGGTGCAGCCGGCCTTGCGCTCGCGCCGGCGTAAAAAACCGCGGCGTAACAGGCGAAGAGTGCGCCGGTAGGTGTCAGCCCCGGGCCAGCCACGCATCGGCGCCCGCCACGGCCACCTCGACAGCACGCTCGATGGCCGCATCCTTCTCCCCGAGATCGACGGCTTCGCTCTCGGTCCGTTCGGCCACCACCGCGCACACACACCCCGCCGCCATCCCATAGACCGACGAAAGCTTGAACACCGTCGCCGACTCCATCTCGTAGTTGAGGATCCCGAGCGCCCGATACTCCTCGGTGATCCCCTGCAGGCGGCGCAGGAGTGTCGGGTTCACCGACGACGCGGTCCGCTCCTGGCCTTCGAAGAACGTGTCAACCGAAGCCGTGATCCCCACATGGTGGACAACGCCGAGGCGAACCGCCTCTGCGGCGAGGGTCACGACCAGGAACGGATCGGCCACCGCCGGGAACTCCACAGGGGCGACATCGAGCGCGGCCCCATGGCGCGAGAGCGCACCGGAACTGATCACCACCGATCCGGTACGGACGTGGGGCTGGATCGAGCCGGTGGTACCGATCCGGATCACCGAGCGGACACCCAGCTGGGCCAGTTCATTCAGCACGATGCTCGCCGACGGCCCACCCATCCCGCTCGTTGCACAGATCACGGGTGCACCCGATGGCAGGCGGGCGACATAGCTCTCCAGTCCGCGGTGGTCGGACAACAGCACCGCGCCGGTCAGGCGGGTCGTAGCGATCAGACGCGTGCGGCCCGGGTCCCCGGAAAGGAGCACGAGCGTCGGCGCGGGGCCAGCCGCGGCGCCAATCAGCTGCTCCGAGCCGAACCCGACGTGATATTGCACTTGCTGTGCCAACGCAGTACTCCTCAGGTCCAGCGAAATCTCGACCCCGAACGCGAGATGACCGGACCCTTGGGCCCGGT
>JAYUDQ010000237.1:0-2210 GCA_043739745.1 Acidimicrobiia bacterium
CGACCGAGATACCGCTTCCGCGATGATCCACTCACTTCGGTCCTACCGACTCCTCGACGGATTCCGCGCCGCACCGGTGGCCGATCAGGCAGCGCTCGCCGATGCCGTCGTGCGCGTCGGCCAACTTGCCGCGGCGTTCCCCGAAATCGCCGAGCTCGACGCCAACCCGCTCATCGTGCATCCAAGCGGACTCACGGCCGTCGATGTGAAGATCCGCCTCACCACCACAGCGCCCCGCCCCGACAGTGACCTCCGCATGAAGTGAGACGAGCAGCGATGGCGGGTATGCCGCCTCAAGCGGACTCACTCATACGGGTTCGACTGTCGGCCAAGGCCTTCTGCACGATCACCTCGACATGCTCAGGGTCAATACCGAGTCGATGGCCGATGTGGACCGACCACACCTCGGCCCGCACGTTGTTCTCAAAGTCGATCTCGGCCCGCAGATCGGCGCGCGCGCCCTGGCGGTTCTGACTGATCATCACGAACGTCGCGAGGAAGATCGCTTCCAGGCTGACTACCATCGTGAGGAGGCCGAATGGGTATCGGTCGAATTCCCATCCGAGCCCGGCCAATCCGACATTGAGGGCTATCCACACGCCAAACCAAGCGATGTGGATGTAGACGAAGCGCATGGACCCGGCGAACGTCGTGATCTTGTCGGCCGTGCGGTTCCCCGCGCGCCGTATCGCCCGTCCAAAGCCTCGCTCGCTGCGAACCATCGATGCCACGACTCCGAAGGTTCCGTCGAGTGCTCCATCGGTACCGTCGAGGTGGTGACACGCCTCGCAGCCGTCAGCCGGGGCCGGGGCCGGGGCCCTGGTTGACATCGTCTCTTCCATGAGACAAGTCTGGCCGACTAGCGCCCGATGATCCGGCCACCTCATGCTCACCACAATGGCTGGCTGAACACCCTCGCCAGATGCGAGCGCGTGCAGTCCGTAGATCAGCAACACCTCCGACCCGACGCGACAGGAAAGCACCGACCGATGATTGTGATCGCAGGAACGATCGACGTGGACCCCGACCGACGCGACGAATGCGTCGTGGCGTCGATACCGCTACAGGAGGCAACACGCCGCGATGAGCCCGGCTGCCTTGCCTATTGCTTTGCCGTCGATCCGGTCGTCAAGGGACGGATCCAAGTGTACGAGCTCTGGCAGGATCAACCCTCGCTCGCGGCCCACTTCGCACACCCGAACTACGTCGCCATGCGCACGAAACTGCACGATTTCGGCATCATCACGGCGGACACGAGCAAGTACAGGATCGACGTTTGCGAGCCGGTCTACGACGAGACCCGCCGACCCCGAGCCGACTTCTTCACTGCGCCTGCCTGACCGATCCGCGACGCGCAACGACCCTCCCCGGCGAGAGAAGGGTCGTCACTTCGTAGGACCACAAAGCAAGCGGTCTCCTACGCATCGCAAACGTTACTCGCCGGGCCGAAATGTCCGGTCCGGCGGCGTGGGCAATTCAGCGCTCCGGGGCTATCCACTTCGGTTCCGGCAGCGGCACCGGAGCGAGCACGAGGTCGATGGCGCCCTCAGGTTTTTCGGCCACCCGCAGCAGGTCACGGTGGCCGGGTTTCATGAAGCCCTCGGCGGCAGCCACCGCGGCCTGGGCCACGAACGGGTCCCAGTAGCCGAGCGTGTTGACGAGCGCCACCGGTTTGCGGTGGATGCCGAGCTGCGTCCACGTAAGCACCTCGCACAGCTCATCGAGTGTGCCAAATCCGCCGGGCAGCGCGATGAATGCGTCGGCCTGATCGGCCATGGCCAACTTCCGCTCGTGCATAGAAGCCACGACGTCGAGCTTCGACAGGCCGCGATGGCCGACCTCGGCGCCGAGTAGCTCGGTGGTGATGATCCCGTGCACCCGCCCGCCCGCGGCGAGTGCAGCGTCGGCAACGGCACCCATCAGCCCGACCCATCCGCCGCCGTAGACGAGCGACAGGCCACGGTCCGCGATGGCCGTGCCGAGGCACCGAGCCGCGGCCAGGTACTCGGGCCGCGAACCGCTCGACGACCCGCAGTAGACGCCGATGCACCCGACCGCCACTCAGGTGCCCCGCAGATGATGCACGTCGTTGAACCGCAACAACGCCGGGCCCGCCCCGCCGAGGCGGATCCGGGTGATGCTGGCCTGATCGAGGTGCATCCGCCACGTGACCGTGTCGTCGACCCCGAGTGCCCACGCGACGGCCGCCT
>JAYUDQ010000238.1:0-14108 GCA_043739745.1 Acidimicrobiia bacterium
TGGGTACCGCGAGGTGCTGCTCATCGATGCGGGCTTCGCAGGGCGGCGTGAGCTCTGGCGCCTGTATGCCTACCTCGCCATGATCACCGTCGATGGCGACGCTGCGTTCGGGCGTGCGTCCCTCACCCGTCTCGACGACGCGCTCCGCCTCTATCGCTGAACGGCCTCTATCGCTGAACGGAGAGCACGCATGTCCACGATCGGGTCGTAGCCTGGCTGCGAACGTTCCGCCAGGGCGAACGCCTGGATCGGCCGAGAGCAGGTGCCGCCGTGAGTCGCATCCGACAAGTCAAGGGCCGCCAGGGACAGCGCGCAAGGTTGGCGCGGGTCGGGCGAGCTGTCGACGGCGCCGCACCCCAGGATCCGCGCGCCGCCTTCCTGCTCGCACTCCAGGCCTCCGTGGGAAACCGCGCCACGACCCGTGCCGTCGGGCGCATCGCCCGGATCCAGGCGCAAGGACCGGAGCCCACCCCGTTCGCGCCGGGCAGTCCGGTCGCGGGGTCGGTGCTCGGGCAGACCGACATCATCCGCTCGACGCAGCCAAGCTTCAAGGTCGGCTCGGAGGCGACCACGGCCGGGCTACGTGGCAAGGTCGAGCCGACAACCGAGGGGTCGCCCACCATCGATGCGCGCTACCTCACCGAAGGGCTACACCCCATGGACCCGGCGGTCGATGGGTCACCCCGGCAGTTGCTCGTCACTGCCGACGTCGCCTCCCTCACGAAGAAGGGCGAACAGGAGCACTCGGACGATTTCGCCTGGGAGCATTCGCTCGTGTTCGGCGAAGCGTCCCGAGCGATCAATGTGCTCAGTACCCGTCCCTCCGTCGATGGGCCGGACATCTCGTCCATACACCGCTCCTGGCGGTCCGCCCTGCACGACGAGATGTCACCGAAGCTCCGGGTCGAAGCCGACGCCGCAGACCCCCGCAAAGGCGGCAGCGTCTCCGCGCCATGGTTTGCGGCAAAGGCCCGGATCCACCAGGCCAGCCTGGATCGCGACAGCCAGCAGTGGCACTCGATGAAGATCCGCAAGCCAACGGTGACCGAGAAGGAGGCCAACCCGGTTCCCGACGGAACATTTCTCGTGGTCACCGCAGCAGGCGGTGAGATCGGTCAGCACCCAAGCGAGGCGCTCATGCGAGCCGCTTTCGAAGGTCTTCCCGACCGCTCCTGACCTTCCCGAGAATTGCGCGTTTCCGGCTCCACCAGCTACACAAAACCCCACCCCGGCTTCAACACCCGCTTCATCAAGGAGAACCCATGACCTTCGACACCGAACTTGCGGCGCTGATCGGGGACGTCCAGTTCGATCCGGACGCACTGCGGGAGAAGTACCGCTTCGAGCGCGACAAGCGGGTCCGGTCCGACGGCAACGAGCAATACGTCGAGGTCAAGGCCGACTTCTCGCAGTACGTCGATGATCCCTACGTCGACCCCGGGTTCACCCGCGAGCCGGTGTTCGACGAGGTCGAGGTGGCCATCGTCGGCGGCGGCTTCGGGGGGCTGCTCATGGGTGCACGTCTGCGTGAGGCCGGGGTGCAGAACCTGCGGATCATCGAGAAGGCCGGCGATGTCGGCGGCACCTGGTACTGGAACCGCTATCCGGGCGCCATGTGCGACGTCGAATCATATGTGTACCTACCGCTGCTCGAAGAGATCGGGTACATCCCGAAGCATAAGTACTCGTTCGCGCCCGAGATCTTCGAATACAGCAAGCTCATCGCTCGGCACTTCAACCTCTACGAGAACGCCCTCTTCCAGACGGGCGTCACCGAGATGCGCTGGGACGAGGACCTCTCGCGTTGGATCATCAGCACCGACCGCGGCGACCGGATGACGGCCCGCTTCATCGCCATGGCCAACGGTCCGCTCAGCCGCCCGAAGCTGCCCGGCATCCCGGGCATCAACGAGTTCCAGGGCCACACGTTCCACACCAGCCGATGGGATTACGCCTACACGGGGGGCGATTCCACCGGCAACCTCACCGGGCTGGCCGACAAGCGCGTCGGCATCATCGGCACCGGGGCCACCGCCATCCAGTGCATCCCGCACCTCGGCGCGTCGGCCAAGGAGCTGTTCGTGTTCCAGCGCACGCCGTCGTCGGTCGACGTCCGCAACAACCGCGAGACCGATCCCGAGTGGGCCGCATCGCTCCAGCCCGGCTGGCAGCAGGCCCGCATGGACAACTTCAACATCCTCGTGAGCGGAGGCGACCAGGACGTCGATCTCGTGAGCGACGGCTGGACCGACATCTTCCGCAACCTGACGGGCATCGCCGCGAAGCAGGCCAGCCGCAAGATCGGGCGCCGGCTCTCGTCGCTGGAGAAGGGCGAGCTGATGGAGTTGCTCGACTACCAGAAGATGGAGTCGGTAAGGTCCCGGGCCGAGACCGTCGTCGAAGACCCCGCAACGGCTGAGCGGCTCAAGCCCTGGTACCGCCAGTTCTGCAAGCGCCCCTGCTTCCATGACGAGTACCTGCCCACCTACAACCTGCCGAACGTCCACCTCATCGACACCGAGGGGCAGGGAGTGCAGGAGCTCACCGAGCGCGGCGTGGTCGTGAACGGCACGGAATACGAGGTCGACTGCCTCATCTTCGCCACCGGTTTCGAGGTCGGTACCAGCTACACCCGCCGTGCCGGCTACGACATCATCGGTCGTGACGGAGTGACCCTGTCGGAGAAGTGGGTCGATGGTATGCGTACATTGCATGGGCTACAGACCAACGGCTTCCCGAACTGCTTCTTCCTGGGCTTCACCCAGACCGCCGTCACGGTGAGTGTTCCGTACGCGCTCAACATGCAGGCCAAGCAGGTCGCCTACATGCTCGACCAGCTGGCGGCGCGTGGCGGCGATGTCATCGAGGCGACCGAAGAGGCCGAGCAGGCGTGGGTGACGGAGATGCGGGACAAGGCGCGTCTCGGCATCAAGTTCTATTCGGACTGCACGCCGGGCTACTACAACAACGAGGGCAAACTCGGGAACCCGAACGGCTTCTTCGCCGGGACCTACGGAGCCGGACCGATCGCGTTCTTCGAACTGCTCGACGAGTGGCGGGCCGACGGCACGATGCCCGGCGTCGAGGTTCGCTGACCTTTGGTCCCGTGGACGGTCCGGGTCAGGCGACCCGGACCACGGTCGTCCCCACGGTGGTCCCGGCCAGCAGGTCGACGAAGGCCTGCGGGGCGGACTCGAGCCCGTCGTAGTCCGTCACGCGTGGCACGAGCCGGCCGCTCGTGACCCATTCGGTGAGCTGGGCCCGGCCCTCGTCGTAGCGGGTTGCGTAGTCGAAGACCAAGAAGCCCTCCATCCGCACCCGGTTGTTCACCAGGAGTCCTGGAACGCCTCTCGGTCCGCCCTGCGGGCTTGACGTGTCGTACTGACTCGCTGCGCCGCAGCACACGATCCGGCCATGGGTGTTCATCCGGAACAGGGCGCTCTCGAGGATCGCCCCGCCGGTGTTGTCGAAGTACACGTCGATCCGGTCCGGCGTCGCATCCTTGAACGCGGCGCGGAAGCTCGGGCTCCTGCGGTTCAGCGCGATGTCGAAGCCGAGCCCGTCGACCAGCATCGTGGCCTTCTCATCAGAGCCGACGACACCGACCACGCGGGCACCGAGCACCTTTGCGATCTGCCCGACGACGTGGCCGACCGAGCCGGCCGCGGCCGACACGAGCACGGTGTCGCCGGCCATCGGACGGCCGAGGTCGGTGAGCCCGAAGTACGCGGTGAGTCCGTTCGTGCCCAGCACGCCGAGGTGATGCGCCGGGTCGAGCGAGGCGTCGACCTTGCCCAATCTGTCGGCCCGGTGCACCGAGTAGTCCTGCCACCCGGTGTCGCCCCGTACAAGGTCGCCGACCCCGAACGCAGGGTCGTTCGAGACGGTCACCCGGGCCACGCCGGTACCACCCATCACCCGCCCCGCAACCGGCGCGCCGGCGTAGCTCGCGCTCCCCTGCAGCCCCGCCCGCTGGCCCGCGCCGATGGTGAAGGCGACCGTCTTGCAGAGGACTTCGCCGTCGCCGGGCTCGGGCACGACCGAAGTGCGCAATGCGAAGTCGGACGGTTGCAGCGCATCGCCCGGCAACGCAGCGATCACCATTTGACGGTTGACGGACGGATCGGGTGGTGTGCTCATCGGTACCTCGCGTTCACCTGCAGTATGTGGACAGACAGTATGTGGACAGACAATATGCAGACAGACAGTATGTGGACAGTGGAGCTGCGCGAGTCAGCCCGGGGTCTTCTCGCCCGGCTGCTCTACCGGCAGCGGCCGCCAGCTGCGGGGCATCTCGCCACGGGGCAGGAGGAAGAATCCCTCGGGTGGGACGGGGCCGTCGGAGCCGGACGCATACGGAACCGGAGCCCCCGAGGCGGCCCAGGCGTCCAGGACCGGCTGGACGATGCGCCATGCCTCCTCGGCCTCGTCGCCTCGGATGAAGAGGCTCGGGTCGCCGGTGAGGGCATCAAGGATGAGCTGCTCGTACGCGGAGTAGCCGCCGAGGTTGGCGGCCGTGTCGGTGGCCGAGAGCACGACCCGCTCGGTCTCCAGACCGAGGCCGGCCTTCTTGGCGATGGCGTCGATCTCGATGGTTTCGTCGGGCCGGATGCGCAGCACGATCCACGAATTCTCCTCGGCCGTCTGCCCGGGCTTGCCGAACACGGCACGCGGCGGGGCGCGGAACTCCAGCGCGATCTCCGTGAGGTTGCCGGCCAGCCGCTTCCCGCTGCGCAACGTGAAGGGGACACCCTGCCACCGCCAGTTGTCGACGAAGAGGCGCAGCGCGGCATAGGTCTCCGTGGTCGACGTCGGCGCAATGTGCTCCTCCTCGAGGTAGCCGCAGACTGCCTCACCCGCGACCGTCCCTGCGGTGTACTGACCTCGTACCGCCGCAGTCGCAACATCCTCCGGTGCGATCCGGCGCACGGAGCGCAGGACCTCGGCGCGGTGCTGCCGTGCGACCTCGCCGTCCCACACCGACGGTGGCTCCATTGCGCAGATGGCGAACAGCTGCATGAGGTGGTTCTGCAGCATGTCCCGCAACGCGCCTGCCTGGTCGTAGTAGCGCCAGCGGCCCTCCAGACCGAGCGTCTCGGATGCGGTGATCTGCACCTGGGCGATGCTCGACGCGTTCCAGATCGCCTCGACGAAGCGGTTCGCGAGCCGGAACACGAGGATGTTCTGGACGGTGTCCTTCCCGAGGAAGTGGTCGATCCGGTAGAGCTGTGGTTCGGTCCAGTGCTCCAGCAGCGACGACTGCAACGTCTGGGCCGACGCGAGGCTCGTGCCGAACGGCTTCTCGATCACCAGCCGGCGAAACCCGCCCGACTGGTCGGCAAGCCCGATCGCGCCGAGCGCCGATGCCGCCTGTGCAAACACCGTGGGTGGGAGGGCCAGATAGAACACGGCTGCTCCGGATACCAAAGTGGTAAGCGCGCCGAGCTTCTCGGGTGTCAGGTCGCCCGCGATGTACTGGGCGCGCTTCGCAAACTCTGTCCACACCGCCTCGTCGACGCCGTCGCCGAACTGGTCCACGCCCTCCCGCAGACGGGTCACGAACTCCGCCGTCGTCCAGTCCTCCATGGCGTAGCCGATGACCTTCGTCGACGACGGCAACCGGCCGAGGGCCATGAGGCGGTGGATCGCCGGAAACAGCAACCGGCGGGTGAGGTCGCCACTTGCCCCCAGGATCACGAGCGTGCAGTCGGTCTCCGGCCCAGCTTCAGATGCAGCGTCCACCATCGGCGGTCTCCTTTTTCACGCGTTGATGACTGACGGTACCCGCGACTCGGGTGCTGACGATGCGTGCGGAAAACATTCGAGGAAGGGTGTGCTGGCTTCCTAGGCAGCTCCTCTGGTTCCTGTCAGAGTTCTGTCTGTTGGCGCTGATGACGACCATCGGCACCGACGACGGAAACGACCGAAAGGCTCAAATCATGCAGAGGTCCCACGTCCGCAGCATCCTGTTTCGTTGACAGCCATACTCCTGGCCCCCGGTGCGGCCCATGCCGATGCGGTGCAGGTGGTCAAGGTGAAAGCCGTCGAGAACGCCAACGGCACGGTCTACAAGTTCGAGGGCCTGCCGACCTCGCTCAAGGGCGGCAACATCCAGTTCGAGCTGACCAACACCGGCAAGGAGCCGCACAACCTCCAGATCGTGCGCATCGACGACGCCCACAGCGCCGCCGACGTCATGAAGATCATCAGCGCCGACGGCGGACCAATACCGACCTGGATGCACGGCAACGGCGGCGTCAACAGGCTCCCACCGGGAGGAGTTGGCCGCGCCACCGTCAACCTCGGCGCCGGGAAGTACCTGTTCATCTGCACGGAGACCAACGAGAAGACGAAGACGGCGCACGCGACCGCCGGCATGGCCGTCAACGTCACCATCACCGGAGCGAAGGCCGCGGCGCTGCCGGCCGCCACCGCCACGATCACGGCCAAGGAGTACGGCTTCGAGACCAAGGGCCTGAAGGTCGGTAAGAACATCGTCGAGTTCGTCAATGCCGGCAAGGAACTGCACCACTTCCAGATGTTCCCGATCGCCGCGGGCAAGACCATCGACGACGTGAAGACGTTCCTGGCCACCACGGGCGCGCCTACCGGTCCGCCGCCGGTCGACTTCGAGAAGGGCGTCGGGAGTTGGGTGATCGAGAAGAGCGAAGGCTCGGAGCTCACCGAGATCACCCTGGTCGCCGGCCGCTATGCAATCACCTGCTTCATCAGCGGCCGTGCCGGCGGTCCGCCCCACTTCACGAAGGGGATGCTCACCGAGGTGGTCATCAAGTAGGGCCGCGGCGACGGACGAGTCTGGGACGCCTGCATGGCGGGTATGTGTCGGCGCTCGTCGACATCTGCACGGGTCAGGGAGTCAAGCGCATAGTGGGCGACGGTCGCTCGCTCGTCATCGTTTCGACGCACATCGACTTCCTCGGGCCCCGGCGCTTTCGCTCCGCCCGGCGCGAAAGCGAACGCGACGTTCGCATTCGCTCCACCCGGCAAGAGTTGGCATGGTGGGTGGGGACCACAGGAGAATCCATGAACCGAACCACCGCCAGGAACAGCAACCCATCGAGCCGTCTCGACGACGAGCCGTGGTACCTCCCCCTCTCGGACGAGGTGGAGCTGTTCGAAGCGGCATACCAGGCCCGCCTGCCCGTCATCCTCAAGGGACCGACCGGTTGTGGCAAGACCCGCTTCGTCGAGCACATGGCCTGGCGCCTGTTCCGACGTCCAGAGAGCTCGCGCCACGGCGTCGAGACCCCCCTGATCACCGTCGCCTGCCACGAGGACCTCACGGCGACGGACCTCGTCGGGCGCTACCTGCTGTCCGGCGACGAGACGGTCTGGATGGACGGCCCCCTCACCCGGGCGGTCCGCAGCGGTGCGATCTGCTACCTCGACGAGGTGGTCGAGGCCCGCAAGGACACGACCGTCGTCATCCATTCCCTCACCGACCATCGCCGCGTGCTGCCCATCGAGAAGACGGGCGAGATCCTCGACGCCCACCCCGACTTCCTCCTCGTGATCTCCTACAACCCCGGCTATCAGAGCGTGCTGAAGGACCTCAAGCCGTCCACCCGCCAGCGCTTCGTCAGCCTCGAGTTCGACTACCCCACCGTCGATGTCGAAGCCACGATCATCGGCCACGAGGGCGGGGTCGAAGGCGAGTTGGCGTTGCAGCTTGCGCTCATCGGCGAAAAGGTGCGAAACCTCCGCGAGCACGGATTCGAGGAGGGCGTCAGCACGCGACTGCTCATCTACGCGGCGCAGCTCACCGCACGCGGGATCGATCCGCGCAGAGCATGCGACGTCGCGATCGCCCGCGCCGTCACGGACGATGCGGAGGTGCAGCAGGCCGTCGCGGACATCGTCGACGTGCTGCTCCCGTGACCCGACCACCTGCCGCAGCCGGTGTCGCGTTCGCCGACATCCAGCGCGTCCTCGGCGTGTTCGCCCAGGGGATCGCCGGCCATCACCTTCACCTGCAGGAGATCGAAGCGCAGACGGCCGACGGCGTGGCCACGCGCATCACCACCGACGGGACGACCATCCGCCTCCCGAGCCAGGTCGCAGACTTCGCAACGAGCGTCCACAACCGCGGCGCCTACCGAACCGCGGTCCTGCATCAGATCGGATACCTCGAATTCGGTACGTTCGCATTCGATCTGACGAACGCCCGCACACGGGGCCTCACCACCGCCGTCGCGCCAGAAGGCTGGATCGGTCCGTCACGTCAGGTCTCCGACCTCGAACGGTTCTTCGCAGCGTCGCCTCAGCCTTCGCTGGTGCGGCGTCTGTTCATCGTCATCGAGGACCTCCGCGTCGACACAGCACTACGGCGCAACTACCCGGGTGCGCGGGCCGACCTTGACCGCGTGCTCGCCCATGCGCTCGGCGTACGCCCTCCGACCGACGGTCTGGGCCCGGTCGGGTCCCTGATGGAGGCGCTCGTCCGGTACTCGTTGGGCGCCGATGCGGATCTGCTCATCGCGTTCGATCCGACCGGTCTCGCCGACGAGGTGCTGGCCGCGGCCGCCACTGTCAGATCCGAGGCCGCAACTGTGTACACGAGCGCGGGCGCGGCATTGACGATATGCGCGCTGATCAATTCGACCAAACGCCAGCAGCGGGAGATCGCAGCAGCCAGCGATATCGCGATCGAGGAGCCGCTGCCCGGCGAGGGCGTCTCCGACAAGCCGGGCGGCGCGCTCATGGACGACGAACGCGACGGCATCGCTGAGCCATCCGATGACGAAGTCGATGCCCCCGGCGTCGAGTTCCGGGGTGAGCTGCTGCCCGACCTCGTGCACCGCAATCGAGCCGCCGGTCAGTATGGGTCGCTGTCGAAGGAGCCACCGACCGAGGTTCGGACCGAGGCCGCGGACCCTGAGCAGAGGGACCCTTCGCCCCGCCGGTCGGGCGGGCGAACCGCCGCGGCACGTCGAGCGACCTTCGACGGCCAACGCAGCTACCTCTACGACGAATGGGACTGTCACAACGATCGGTACCTGAAGACGTGGTGCCGGGTCAACGAGCGCCGCTCCCGAGGCGACGACTACGCGTTCATCGGTGGCGTGCGACGGCAGCATGCACTCCTCGCCACCCAGGTCAAGCGCCGCTTCAGCTTCATCAGGCCCGAGTCGTGGCATCGGGTCCACCGCACCAGCGACGGTGACGAGCTCGGCATCGACGCGGTCATCGAGGCCGTGATCGATCGTCGCACCGGGCACGCCAGCGACGAGCACCTCTACGTCCGGCGCGATCGAGGCCTCCGCGAAGTGGCGGCCGCGTTCCTGCTCGACATGAGCGCATCGACGAGCTCACCGATCGTGGACCCCGACGCGCCGGCGCGCACGCCGATCGAGGACGACGCCGATCCGTGGGGCGACCACGACATGACGCAGCCGCCAACCGGCCGGCGCGTGCTCGACATCGCAAAGGAAGCGCTCGCACTGATGTGCGATGCCCTGCACACGCTGGGCGATTCCCACGCCGTCTACGGCTTCTCCGGGAAGGGGCGCGAGAACGTCGAGTTCCACGTGGCCAAGGAGTTCAGCGACGCACCCTCGGCCCGCACGTGGTCGTCGCTCGCGGCGATGCAGCCCCGTAGCTACACCCGCATGGGGCCTGCGATCCGTCATACGACGACCAAACTGACCTCGCAGCCGATGCGCACGAAGCTGATGATCATCGTGTCCGACGGCTACCCGCAGGACGAGGACTACGGGCCCGATCGAGGCGACAACGAGTACGGCCTACAGGACACGGCACGCTCCCTGCGCGAGGCCGAGCAGGCTGGCATCTCGACGTTCTGCATCACCATCGACCCCGCCGGCCACGACTACCTGCGGCGTATGTGCCCGGAGCAGCACTACCTGGTGATCGACGACGTGACCGCGCTGCCGGGGGAACTGGCCAAGGTGTACCGGGCGCTGACGGCGTCGTCGCGGGTTGCGGTCGGCTGATCCTCGCGGCTGGGTTCTCCGCTCGTTCACAGCCGTGTTCGCGCCGAGGGTTGCCGGCCGTTCCGGGTGGCGGCCCGCCTGCTCGTCACCCGCGCGTCTGCGGCGGAGGGGCAGAGCTATGGCAGTACCGGGCGCATGCTCCTCCACGAACCGTCCGCGCACCCCGACGTGCGCGCCCGCGCACCTCGGCCGAAAGCGGTTGCGAATTGCGGTTTTGGACTTGAGGTGCGCGGACAATTGCCCGGAGGTGCGCGGGTGGTATCGGACCCGAGCGGGCCACCGCCCGAGCCGTGCATGTGGTCCGTAGCCCTGAGCCGCGGAGGTTCAGGCCCGTTGGTACCCCGTCGAGCCAGCCGCCGTGATGGCTTTCTCGAGCGCTTCGTCGCGGCCGAACTCCAGGCCAGCGATGTCGACGCCCTCGGTGCTCTTCTGGCCTTGGTGGTAGCGGGCCAACACGCCGTCGATGATGCACGCCGTCTTCCAGTGGTTGAACGAGATGTAGAAGTCGATGTTGCCGAGATCAACGCCGGTGCGGGCCGCGTACCGGTCGAGCAGTTCGATGTCTGTCGGGTAGCCGGGCGCCATCGCCGGCTTCACCAACCGGCGACTCACCTCGCCCTTCTTGCCCCAGCCGTTGATGGCATAGGCCAGGTCGGCAAGTGCGTCGCCGAGTGTCGAGATCTCCCAGTCGACGACCGCAGCGATCTGCCCCCGTGCGTTCGAGACGCAGTTGTGCAGGCCGTAGTCGCCGTGTACGACACGGGCCGGACCCTGCTCGGGCGTCCGCTCAGAAAGATATGCGTGCAGACGTTCGATGTCGGGCCGCTCGCACGTCTTCGATGCGTCCCACGACGCCTTCCACCGCTTCAGCTGACGACCCACATAGGCATCCGGACGGCCGAGGTCACCGAGCCCGACGGCCTCTGGCTCGATCGCATGGAGGTCGGCCAACACGTCGATGAAGTGGAACCCGTGCGCTCGGCGCCGCTCCTCGGGGACGAGCTGCTCGACCTCGTCCGCGTTGTACAGCGAGCGGCCGACGATCGAACGCATCGCATAGAAGACCGCGCCCGTGACGGACTTGTCGCCGCACATCGCGAGCGGTTCCGGGACCGGCACGGGCGTGGGCCAGAGGGCGGTCATCACCTTGAACTCGCGGGCCATGTCGTGCGCGCTCGGCAGCAGCTCACCGAGCGGCGGGCGGCGCATCACGAACTGCTCGCCGTTCGCGTCCTCGACGCGATAGGTGAAGTTCGAGTGCCCGCCGGCGAGCTTCGTCCAGGTGAGCGGCGGCGTGATCCATTCGCACCGCTCGAGGAGCCACGGCACGACGGCATCGACATCGAAGCCGACAGGAGCGTTCGGATCAGTTGGCGGGGTCGCATGGTCGTTCATTGCCGGCCAGTTGAGCACGGCGGGCGCTCGCGGCTCCAAGCCAACGAGCGAGGCCGGAGTTCCTGCGGGCAGACTCCGGAACGTGCCAGTTCGGTCCACCGCCGCCTGCGACTCGTGCGCGTCGAGGGCCAGTGCCCGTCAGGCATCGTTTGCCGCTTTCGCGCC
Organism: Acidimicrobiia bacterium; assembly: GCA_043739745.1. Taxonomy (GTDB): domain Bacteria; phylum Actinomycetota; class Acidimicrobiia; order Acidimicrobiales; family JANYDT01; genus JAYUDQ01. The sequence goes on from JAYUDQ010000238.1 coordinate 11,535, forward strand.
GCACATGGGCCGAAAGTCGTGCGGGTGAGCGGAGAAGGACGTCGCGTGCATGTATATTGCATGCATGCCCAATGTTCAGATCCGTGAAGTGCCCGAGGAGGTCCACGAAGCCCTGGTTCGCAAAGCCGAGCTCGCCGGTCAGTCGCTCCAGCAGTACCTTTCCATCCAACTCGCACAACTTGCGGTGACGCCATCCGTCGACGAGGTGATGGCGCGGATAGAGAGTCGCCCGAAGGGACGCGTGTCGCGAGCAAGCGCGATCGCAGCCATTCAGGACGAGCGTGCTCGTCGTTGACGCGTCGGTTGTGGCCCCCGCTGTTGCCGACGGAGGGTCTGACGGCGATGCGTGCCGTGCTGCGATCAAGGGTCAGGTCCTGCTTGCACCCGACCTGTTGCGCGTCGAGGTGCTGTCTGTCATTCGTCGTCACGCAGCATCTGGTGAGCTCACCAAACGCGAGGCTGACCACGCAGTCGACGATCTCTTGGCACTCCCGATCTCGATCTACCCGACCTTCGCGCTCCTGCGCCGATGCTGGGCCCTTCGCGGGAATGTCACGGCCTACGACGCGTGTTACGTCGCTCTCGCTGAGGCCCTCGACGTCACGTTCCTGACTGCCGATGCCAAGCTCGCCAACGCGCCGGGCCCCCACTGTCAGTTCAGAGTGATTTGATTCGACACGTCCGCGCACCAGATCGGGCGCAGGTACGTGCCCCGAAGCGGCCCGGAGCGCGCGCACGACTCGGGCCGTTCTCGGGTGCGATGAAACAACGGAGTGTCGGAGCCTTCGAGCGCTATCGGGCGGTTGCAGTCTCGAGTGGTGCTCAGCTCAGATCACATGGACGCTGTACTGCTGCCCGACTTCTGCGAGCCCGAGGCGGCGAGCAAGCCCGATCGACGCAACATTCCAATGAGCTGCACGCCACTGAGATGAAGCAGCGAGGACGCTCATGTGGGCTACTCGACAAGGCCATTCGCGCCAGGCACAGATCGCCGCCGGACGCTGCCGTTGCCGAGCGCGACATAGAACCCGGACGTGCAGTGTTCGATTCCGCTTTCGTCGCGTTCCTCTTCAGTCGCATCGGCTGGGACCTCCCGCACCAACGCGTTCTCGCCTGGCAGTGGGCCAACAACGCGTCGGGTTACGGAAGGTTCGAAGCCGTTGCCATAGAAGAGCGAAGCGGGTCCGCGGCCCTCCGCGGGCCCAAGCACCGTGGCTCTGTAGTCGGGATCCGTGATTCTCAAGATGTCAGCGTTTGCCAACGCCGCGGCGATTCGGCTCACGAGCGCCAGTGGGCTGACCACCACTGCCGAGGACTCGATCCGTACGAGGCCAACCCAGCCGCGAGGAGCCGCTTGGTGGTCCTCGTTTCCAACGACGAGGATCAGCGCATCTGCGAAGCCGCTCGGGGCGCCCATCAGTGTGCGCCAGAGGGTGCGCGCTGTCTCGCTGGGTTCCCGTGACACCACCACATTCTTGCTCGCCTTCGAAGGACCGCCTCCGCATATTTCGCCCTCAGCGCAGCTTCGCCGCCAGGTGCCAGAAGCAGGTCCTCGTTGCGATGTGGAACCGCACGCTTCGACGCAACAAATCGCGGACACCCACCCGCTCGTAGCCGGCGTGCGGCAGTGCCTACCAAGACGCACACAATCGGGCCGATATGAGTGCAACGGTCGGCCTTCGTTCTCGTGCACTCAGTCGCCCGCAGAGCGACTGAGTGCACGAACATGTCCATCCACACGTCGTCTCGAACGCCGCCCACACTTCCCTCACAGCGCAACCCCGACCCACCCGGTAACCGGCGAAGTGCGGCCCACCCTTCGAACGTCGCGAACGTTGCCTGACGCGGCATATGTTCGGGCGCGGGCAGACGGCCTACGGTTGTCGACCCGTGAACGCAATCAGCTTCGTCTGCGCGTCGGCGTCATCGGCCACGTCGACCCGCGGCCCGTAGTGCCCGCTCGCTCGCAGCATGTCGTCAAGCGGCAGCATGCCGACGTACATGCCTTCCACCTCGGTGGGGTCGAGCGACTCGTCGAGGCCTGCGGCACGTGCGAGGTCCCAGGTGTGGATGAGCACGTCACCAAGGATGAACATGCCGATCGCCGCGTCCAGTGGGTGGGTCCCGGCCTGGGGATGACTGAACGTGCGGGTCGCTGTGGCCGGGTCGTCGAGCACGGACTGGATGGCGTCGCTCAGGGTCCTCCACGCGCCGACCGGGTCGTCGTCGACCGGTGGACCGACCGGCATCGTGAGATCCGCCCCCGTCGCCAGCAGTCCGGGAACCCAGTCGACGAGGTGGCGCACGACGTCACGGGCCACCCATCCCTCGCACGGCGCCGGCCGCTCCCACGCGTCGGGCGGCACCTCGGACAGGCGCAGCGTGAAGCGACCGGCGACCGACCGGTAGCGGTCCGCCACGGTCCGCAGGGCGGGCGGAGCGGTGAGCTCGGCGAGGATGTCCTCGACGCGGTCGAGCGTCGGCTGCATGCCCGCTTCCATGCCCGAGTCGATGTGGCCGTCACGGTTCTCCTTGCTGCTGTGCAGGACGAGCGCCGTGAGCACGGTCTGTCCG
>JAYUDQ010000239.1:0-2196 GCA_043739745.1 Acidimicrobiia bacterium
CGTGACGGGCGCAGCGTGTCGCGCGAAGGAGGGTGGCGGGACCGTAGCGGGGCCGCGAGAGGTCAGCCGAGCGGCGAGGGTCCTGGCCGCGCCCCCCGACCCAATGAAGATCGCACCGGTCCGCAGCGTGACGGCGGTCGGCCGACGCGTCCGTTCACGCAGGATCGGCCCAGTCCAGGAGGGTCCAGACCGCAGCGTCCGGAGCGAATCGGCGAAGGTCGGGGGCCGCGTTCGAGTCGTGACGAGATACAACGCGGCGAGCGGCCGCTGGGCCGAAACGAACGGCCGATGCGCCCGACACCGCCGCCGGCTCGGGTCGCAGATGGCGATCGACGCGCAGCTGTTCCCCGCGCACCTGGTCAGCCGTGGGGTGCGGTTGGTTGGGAACGCGATACGGAGGCCGAGGCCGCAACCCGTCCGACGCCTCGACCGAAGCGATTCCCGGGATCCGCGCCTGTTCCGCTCGTCGCGCCCGACGCCGCCGTCCCATCCGATGAAGTTGGAGACGGTACTGGTCGGATTCGTCGTCGGCAGGCGCCGGAGGTAGTCACCCGCGAACTACACAGTGCCGTCGGGGCTCGTCGTGGAGCCCGTCTCGAGCAGTCCTTGATGGAGGCGTCCAAGGCGTTCGAACGTGAGCGGTATGGCGATGCGCTTCGGATCCTGCGACCGCTCGTCGACGAGGCGCCGGATGTGCCGGCCGTCCGCGAGCTCATCGGCCTTTGCCTGTACCGCCAGGAGAAGTGGGCTGAGGCCATCCGACACCTCAGCCGTTTCACGGAGCTGACCGGCTCGGTCGAGCAGAACCCCGTACTGGCCGACTGCCACCGCGCCTTGCGCCACTACACGCTGGTCGAGGAGTTGTGGGAGGAGCTCGCGGCGTCCTCGCCCAGCGCGGATCTGGTCGTGGAGGGGCGCATTGTGATGGCCGGTGCGCTCGGCGACCAGGGCAAGCTGCAAGAGGCGATCCGGCTGCTCGAGCGTGGTCCGCTGTCGGCGAAGCGGCCGAAGGCGCATCACGTGCGCCTCTGGTACGCCTTGGCCGATCTGTACGAGCGTGCCGGTGATGTGCCGCGCGCCCGCGACCTTTTCCAGCGGGTCCGTGCCGCCGACCCGCAGCTGGGCGATGTATCCGGGCGACTCTCACTCCTCGGATCCGCCGAGTGACCATCCCGACAACGGCGGAAGACCTCACTCCGGCGTGGATCGGTGAACAGCTCCGCGCCGGAGGGGTCGAGCCGGGCGCCGACCCCGAGGTTGCAGCACTGCGGATCGGTACCGGACTCATCGGGCAGAGCGTTCGGCTCTCGCTGCTGTGGCCGGAAGGAGTGATCGCTCCCTCGTCGCTGGTAGCGAAACTTCCCTCGCCAGATCCGACCAGTCGGGCCACGGGCGTCGGCTTGCGGAACTATGAACGCGAGGTCCGCTTCTATCGCGACGTCGCGGCGTCCACCCCGATCCGTCTGGCGAAGTGCTGGACGGCGGAACTCGATCCGCTGAACGGCGACTTCGTGCTCCTGCTCGAGGACCTTGCGCCCGGTGAGGTCGGCGACCAGATCCGCGGCTGTTCAGTCGCAGAAGCCGAGGTCGTCATCGACGTGGCCGCCGCGTTGCACGCCTACTGGTGGGACAATCCGGGCCTTGCCGGGCTCTCGGAGTGGATGTCCGTTCCTGCCGACGGCGAGCGGGCGGACCAGTTGGCGATGCTGTGGATGATGGCCTGGCCGCAGTTCCTCGAGCGTCATGGCAGGCGACTCGGACCGGAGGCGATTGTGTCGTGCGAGCGCTTCGGCGCATCGATCGCGTCATGGGTACAGGACCGGAACGGTCCGTTCACCCTCACGCATGGGGACTTCCGGGTCGACAACATGATGTTCGGAGCTTCGCCAGACCCGTGGATGGTGCCGGTCGACTGGCAGACACCCGCCATCGGCCCGGGAATTGGCGACGTTGCTTACTTCCTCGGAGCAAGCCTACGGACGGAGGATCGGCGGTCTGAGGAGGAGCGTCTCGTCCGCCGGTGGCATGCTGCGATTTCGGCCGTGGATCCCGCGTACGGCTGGGAAGAGTGCTGGCAGGCCTACCGGCTGCTGGCCTTCGGTGGTCTGGTGATGGCGGTGGCGGCCTCGATGCTGACCCAGCAGACCGACCGCGGCGACGAGATGTTCTTCACTATGGCCACCCGACATCTCGCCG
>JAYUDQ010000240.1:0-2194 GCA_043739745.1 Acidimicrobiia bacterium
GCGTACACGGGTGGCGCTCGTCGCCGCCGGGGTGCAGGATGAGTCGATGAGCCGCCGACGTGATCCCGAGCGCAGGCACATCGTCGTCATCCGTCATGCCAAGTCGAGCTGGGACGATCCGTCGGTCGCTGACCACGACCGGCCGCTGTCCAAACGCGGCCGCAATGCGCTCTCCCGGCTGCGCGAACACATCGAGAATCTCGAGCTGCGCCCCGACCTCGTCATGTGCTCGAGCTCGCGTCGGACCCGCGAGACGCTCGACGGCATCCGTGCGGCGCTCGGTCGAAAGGCGCGTGTCGAGTCGGACTCACTGCTGTACGGCGCGGGCGCCGAGCAGCTGGTCATCGAATTGCGACGCCTCGACGATCAGGTCAGCACCGTGTTCCTGATCGGACACAACCCCGGGGTTGGCGACCTGGTGGTTCTTCTCGCCGCCGCTCCGCCAACCGGCGGGGCCGCGATCGACACGTTCCCGACCGCCGCGGTCGCGGTCCTGTCGCTGACCGGGCCATGGAGCGCGCTGCAACCGGCCTGTGCCTCGCTCGACAGCTTCTGGGCGCCGCGACAGCCGCGCTGATTGACGTTTCCGGCATGGACCTCACGACGATGAGCGCACGCGTCGCGCACGCGCGTGTCCGCGCGCCTCGCCACAGTGCGGCCCGACGACCGTCCTCATGTGGTGCCGTGCTGTCTCGTCCTGAGCACCGAGGTGCTTTACTCGGCGGTCGACGCGCGCAGCACACTGACTCGCTTGGCCGCCGTCACTGGGTAGGCAGCACCTGCCAAACCGTGGCCGCGATCGTCGGCTTCGCGTCGCGGAGCGCCACAACGAGATCGAAGATGTCCCTGTCAAGGTCGAGGTCGCCTGCGACGTACGCACGCCCGAGACCCAGCTCGTTGGGCATCCACAACAGCCGTCAGATGGAGTCCGGCGAGTTGAACCGAAGCGTTGCCACCGACTGGTCGTGACACAACATCGACCTTTCCCAGAACTCGAAGCGGAGCGGTACTTCGCGACCCAGGAGGCCGTCGATCAGCGGTCTCATCGCCGCGGCCACCTGCCCTGCCGACTCGACAGTCGGAGCCGGCGTCGTGGCGTTGGCTGTGAGTGTTGACCGGGCTGGCGGAGCCATCTCATCACCCCTGGGGTGTCGTCGTGCCCCCATGTTACGACCGACATCAGCCGACCGGCACGAATGCTGGTGCCGGGCCCCAACTCCCTGGCCGACCTTCGCCGTGGAACCCTCAAGCATCGGTCGGCACACACAGGGCACTCCCGTGGCGACCCCTCGAGCGCAGAACGCGCAGAATCCCACGCACAGAAGACCTTCCCCACCTCGAAACAGCGCACCGAGCCGGCGCGATCTGGCCGTTTGGGGCCCCGCGCCGCTACGTGCCGTTGGTGAGCGCTCGATATCACCGCTCCAGAATCCGACAGCGAAGCCGGCGACGGCCACTGCACTTCGGCCCTTTGCGGGCGCCTCATAAAGACGAGCAATTGTTGATCGCTGGCGGACCGGCGACTGTGTGTGACAGCCGAGGCTGGATGGTGATCTTCGGGTTGGCTCCGAAGTCGTCAACCGGGACGATTGGCGGATGGCCTTCATCGTTTCTCGTAGCAACCGTTTCTACGTCGTCGCCTACGACGGCATCGACCCGCTCACCGGTCGCGAACGTCGACGATGGCACTCAGCCGGATCTTTCCGTGCTGATGCCGACGCGATCGCCAACACACTCACCACGATCAACTCGCAGTGCCGTGACCGTGTCGCTCAGGCGATCACCGTCGGCGAGTATCTCTCGGCGACGTGGATGCCTCGGTGCCGACAACAGTTGCGACCGTCGACAACAGTTGCTGCCAGGTCCGCCACGGATCGGATCGATTCTCGAGAACCAAGTGGCCCACGCCATCGCCGCATCCACCGATTGGTCGAATGATCGCACGACGCTGCGACATTGGCGTGACCAGCGCGCGAAGCGAGAAGTCGACCTGCTCTTGGTGCATGCCGACGGCCGCACCGTCCCGATCGAGGTCAAGGCGTCGACAAGCGTGGGCCACTCCGACACCAGTGGCCTGGTCGCGTTCGTCGACACGAACCGCGAATCGTTTCATCGCGGCTACATCGCCTACTGCGGTGCACGCACAATCGACCTCACGCCGGCCGGCTTACCGTCGCGGTCGATTCTAGCGCGG
>JAYUDQ010000241.1:0-2193 GCA_043739745.1 Acidimicrobiia bacterium
GAGAGCCGAGAGCAGCGGCATCGTGACCAGCGCGAAGCCGAACCCCGAGATGCCCTGCACGACCGACCCGAGTGCGATGATGACGGCCACCAGGGCAAGATCACGGGTGCCCACCCGCGCAGTCTCGCAGGGCGCATGCGGCGTCGGCTCGGATTCGGTCGACGAGCTCTATGGCGTGAAGTCGACCAGGCCGGCCCGCACGGCCATCAGGACGGCCTGCGTGAGGTTGCGGGCGTGCATGCGCCGGTACATCGTGCTCAGATGGTTGTTGACCGTTTTGGCGGCGATGCCGAGGCGATCACCGACTTCTTCGGTGGTGTAGCCGATAGCTACGAGTTGCAGGATGTCGCGATGGCGGGCGGTGAGGTTGCTGCCGAGACGATTCGCACCGGATGACTCACCGAGTGCTGTCAGCAGCGACTCGATGGTTCGTTGGACGGGACGGCTGTCAGGCAAGTGGTCGAGTGGCGTCGAGCCGTCCTGCAGGACGACGAGCGAGGGCTGACCGGCCTCACCGCGCCGCAGCGCAGGGGGAACGGAGAGCTTGCGGTTCTCGAACACGATCACGACCGTGCGACCCTCCCACCACTCACCGCCATCGGCCGACGAGCTACCCCGCTGCTCGCCGTCGAGTATCGAGGCATCGATCACATCGACCGCCCAGCCACCCGTGGCCAGCGCCCGTCCGAACGCTTCGCCGATGATCCGGCTCGGCGAGAGTAGACAGACCGCGGAGCGCGGCCTCCCGGTCGGTGGTGGTTGTGCTGACGGCGGGTCGTACTCCAGAGCGGCAAGGCCAGGCATCGGCGATCGGCGTCCCATCAGTCGTCGGGTCCAGTGTCGACGGCGTGACGCAGTCCGGTGGCCGTTGGTCGCGAACTTCGTGATGAGGTCCTTTGCTCATGGAAGAGTCGGATTCCGGAACGGACGGATCAGGTGGGTGGCGTGCCGAGACGCGCAGCAAGCGCGCCGAGCTCGAGTTCGCCGTCGACTGTCTGCCCACCGAGGTGCAGGAAGCGCTGCATGGCCGACTGGGCCATCGGATCCGCGAGGGTCCGATTGAAACGGGCGCCTTCCTGGCGCAACGATTCCCGGAGATCGCCATCGTGTTCGAGCACGCTGGCCTTGGCGGCAGCGACGGCCATCGGAGGGAAGCTGGCTATGCGGCGGGCCAGGCGCTCGACGAATTGGCCGATCTCGTCCGCGGGCACGGCGCGGTTCACCCAGCCGTACCGCTCGGCGGCGAGGGCATCGAAGTCTTCGCATCCGAGCACGACCTCAAGGGCGCGGCTGCGTCCGATCAGGCGAGGCAGGCGCTGGGTGCCGCTTCCTCCCGGGATGATGCCGAGCGCGACTTCCGGCTGATTGAGCACAGCCCGGCCAATCGCCGCGAAGCGCATGTCGCAGCTGGCCGCGAGCTCGGCACCGCCTCCGCCGACGCGTCCTTCGAGCTTGACGATCGTCGCCTTCGGCATCGTCCGGAACGTCTCGCACATCGCATGAAAAGCCGTAGGAGCGTTCGGCTCGGGCAGCTCTGTCGGGATCGTGAGGATCAGTCCGACATCGAAGTGGGCGATGAAGAACTCGGGGTTCGCACTCTGCAGGACCACGACTCGGACGCGGTCGTCTCCTGCCAATTGCGGTCCGAGCCGGCTGATCGATGCGTAGAGGAGGGCGTCGAACAGGTTCACCGGTCCGTTGTCGATCGTCACCCAGGCGATCCCCGCGTCGAGTTCGACGCTGAGCCCCTGGTAGTCCTCGTATCCGTTGTTCGCATCGGTCGTCATTGGCCGAACATAGGCCCGGCCGCGACCACAGCCCTCATCCAAGACCTCCGCGAACGCTGATCACATCCGCTCCCGTCGGCATTGTTGGCGTCGCGCAACCGCGGCAACGTTCGGGAGCGTTTTCATTGACGAGGCCGGTTCTCCGCGCCGAAGATCACCGCTGTTACCAGCACGTCCGAACACACCCAGTGAACCAAGTCAACCACCAGCGTCATGAACCGAAATTCGGACATCATGCGTCGCTATCGCACGCCGGTGTCCCGCACCATTCGTACGAAATCAACGCCGCGCCGCCAGGCCGGAAGGGTCAGCTCAACCCCAAATCCTCTGCGCGCACACCACCTGTGCATCCATCCATCCGTACCGACGCAGACACGCACGCCACTCACGCCGACCTGCCCGGCGA
>JAYUDQ010000242.1:0-2187 GCA_043739745.1 Acidimicrobiia bacterium
CGCGACGATGATGAGGCCGGGCAGGAACGTCAGCGAGCTCGGGAAGCCTGCGGCCACGGCGCTTGCCGCGCTCGCGACCTGTGCGGCGATCCAGTAGGAGTCGAACAGGCCCCGCAGGTCACCGAGGCTGCCTTGGCAGTTGGACAGGAAGCCCACCGGAGGCGTCACGGGCGCGAGCTGACGCACGCCGGACAACTGCTGGACGAGGCCGAGCGGGCGCTGCGCCCACAACGCCGGTCCGCCCGTGAGGTTCTGCATCGCGTCAAGTTCTTCGGCCGACATCGCTGCGAGCTGCTGGTTGGCGAAGGTCAGGCTGGCTCGGTAGTCGGCCAGCTTCGCGGCGACGCCGGCGCTCGTCGACGGGTTGTTCGCCGTTGCTTCGAGCGCGCCACGGAGATTCTGCAGGTATGTGCCGATGTTGGCGCGGAACGCTTCCTCGGCGGGGGTGACCGCCGTCGCCGCGGACGCGGCCTTCGGCAGGGTCGTGCCCACCATCGACAACGCGACGGCGACCGCGGCGGTGACAAGGTATCGGCGCTTCAGCATGGTCGCAATCCTTGGGTGGTGGGGTGTGCCTGGCGGAGTTGCGGCCGATCAGCGGACATCTTGATACGCCTTCGAGTAGTAGTTGTACGCCGTCTTGAACTGCCCGGCCGAGAAGGCACTGTTGGCGGTGTTCAAATCACTCGTCGCCTTCGAGTTCCCGTGACCCACCGCCGTCTCCTTGGCGATTGTCTCCACGACGATCGCCTTGGCCACCTCGAGGTAGCCGCCCTTGGCCGCCGGGAGCTGGAAGAGGCCCATCGGGCCCGTGCCCGCACCGTTCCGGGTGAGGTTCTCCTCGATGTCCATGCGGAGCTGGAGGGTCTGGAAGGCGTTCAGGTTGACGATCTCCCTGTCCGCCTTCGTGAGATCGATGCCCTCGGTGTTGATCAGCACCTCGACGTTGGTCTTCAACAGTTTGAGGTCGTCCTGCGTCTCGGTGACCCTCGCGTTGATGTCGACAAGGGTCGCGTTGAGCACCGCTGCTGCGCCGAGCAGCGTGTCGGTCTGCACACCGATGGCGATGACCGTGTTCAGCACGTTCGTGATCTCGGTCTGCGTGCCCGTGGCCGCCGTGATGAGGTTCACGATGCTGATCTCGGTAGAGCCCGCCACAACGACGCCGGGATTCCGAGGATCGATCGGAAGCGTGGAGGTCTGCGTGTTGCCGAAGCCCGTCGCTGCGCAGTCGGTCTGGATGGCGAGCGTCTGCGAGAGCCCGAGGTACACGCCGTTGGCGATGCCCCACGCGATCGCCAGCACGATCTTCACCGGGTCCGGGATGTCGATGCCGATGAACACGGCGATGACACCGGGGGCGGCGATCATGACGGCCTGCAAGGCGCTCTGCACCTGGTTGGCGATGTACGCGTTGTTGAAGCCGTCCATCGCACTGCCCGCGCCGTCGCAGCTGTTGGTGAAGGTCCCGATGAAGTCCTTCGGCACGAGCGGACCGAACGTGGCCGGCTTGAAGGCAGCGACCGAGGCCGCGAGCTTCGTTGGCGCCTGCGCCCAGCTCGGGTTCGTGTTCAGCGCCGCCTGCAGCGCGTCGAGCTGGGTCGAGTTGAGCTGCGCGACCAGTTGCTGGGCCGATGCGATGGAGGTCGTCGCGTCATTGGCGCCGGCCGTCAGGTTGCGGGCCACGGACGGGTTCGCCTTGGCCGCGTTGGCCGCGTTCAGCATGCCGCCGAGGAAGGCCTGGAAGCTGGCCCGGAGTGCCTCCTGCGCGGCGGTCGGGGGAGGCGGTGCCGGCGTAGTGGTGACCTGCGCAGCCAGAGCGGAGGCCGGAGTCGTCGCTAGCTGTGCCGGCAAGAAGAATCCGAACAGCGTCACGGCGACCACCGTCGCCGTTCGTCGGATGACAGGTGGCCGTCTCATCAGTCCTCTTTCGGTGGAATTCGTCGAACGACGGAACCCAGCGGACCGACGATGCCAGACGGCCACCCTCCGTGGCTCTAGGGGAACCCCCAGATTTGCTGCGGAAAATTGGTCAAAAGACCTATTGCGGGTCAAACGACGCAGCGCCGAAAAGAATCGAGAGTTGGGTCCGGTTGCGGATCCCCATCTTCCGGAACACGCGCGTGAGATGGAACTCGACCGCCTTCACGCTGACGAACAGCTCCGCCGCTATCGCGCTGTTGTTCA
>JAYUDQ010000243.1:0-2187 GCA_043739745.1 Acidimicrobiia bacterium
TCGCTCGCTTTGGGCTATGGCGGTGACGCGCTGGTTTCGGCGGCGACGGGTATGGCGCGCGACAGGATTCGTCGCGGTCGGGTAGAGATTGAGCAGGGCGTCATGGTGACGGGGCGACAGCGACGGGCTGGTGCCGGACGCCCCTGCCTTGAGATAGCGCAACCGGGGATCAAGGAGGCGCTGGAGCAGCTGGTCGAGCCACTGACGCGAGGCGATCCCATGTCGCCGCTCCGCTGGACGTGCAAGAGCAAGGCGAAGCTCCGATCGGTGAACGGGCCCCGCGAAATGGCGTTCGATGCTCCTAGTGCGCCGGCACAAACCGGCAGAAGAGAGCAGGTGAGCGAGACAAGGAAATACGTCGAGCAAGTCCTGTCCCGAGAGGAGTCCACCCTCGGGAAGCCCAATCCTTACGCCGTGACGAGTGATCGGCACGGTGAAGCGTAGGAGGGCGAGTGAGCGGGCCGGGCGATAGAGCCTCGAAACCGAACTATTTGCGGGAGCCGACGCCGTTAGGACGGGCGGAAGGCCATGGAGTGGATCCGATGAAGGTGGACCTGGATCTATCTCTCCCGTCGGGGTCAGAGAGTTCGGCACGCTGGCACATGTCTTCTGCACGGGAGCCGGGAGATCTGGCGCGGGCCTCGTCGGCGATGCTGGCCGGCAGGCGAACGCGGGAAGGCGAAGAGCCGCAATCCGCGGTAATTGAGCGCCAGAAGTCGGACGAGGCCGTAGTACCCGAGAAGTCGGCGAAGACGTGGGTAATGCCCGTCGAGTCGGTGGAGGGAAGGGCCGAGGCCGAGGGAAAATCCACTGCACGAAACGCGTCGCCGGCACAGGACGGCAAGGACGCGCTCACGCACTTGCAGTGGATCGGGAAGCGAGCAAAGGATAGGCCGAAGGAACAGTTCACCAACCTGCTCAATCACGTGAAGGTGCCGCTGCTCAAGGAGGCGTTTTCGCGCCTTCGAAAAGACGCGGCGCCGGGAATCGATGGGGTGACGTGGATTGAATACAGCCAAGGGCTCGACGCGCGGCTGCTCGACCTACAGGACCGCATCCACCGTGGCAGCTATCACCCGCAGCCGGTAAAGCGAGTGCATATCCCGAAGGGGGATGGGCGCACGCGACCGCTGGGATTGCCGTCGCTGGAAGACAAGATTGTGCAGCAGGCGGTGCGGATGGTGCTGGAGCCGATCTACGAAACGATGTTCGTTGGGTTGTCGTACGGCTTCCGTCCCGGACGGTCGGCGCACGATGCACTGGACGCGCTCGCGACGGCGATCGGGCGGAAGGTGAGCTGGGTGCTCGATGCAGACATCCGGTCGTTCTTTGACACCATCGACCATGGATGGATGCAGAAGTTCATCGAGCATCGGATCGGGGACCGACGCATGGTGCGCTTGATCATGAAGTGGATGCGCGCCGGCGTCGTGGAGGAAGGCGAGCTGCGCGACGTGGAGGAAGGGACGCCGCAGGGCGGAATCATCAGTCCGCTCTTGGCGAATATCTATCTGCACTACGCGCTCGATCTGTGGGTCTGTCAGTGGAGGAAGAAGCAGGCGCGCGGCGAGGTGTACGTCGTGCGTTACTGCGATGACTTCGTGATGGGCTTTCAGTATGAACAGGATGTACTGGCGATGCGCGCGGCGTTGGCCGAGCGCCTTGGTAAGTTCAAACTGGAGCTGCACCCGGACAAAACACGGGTGTTGGAGTTCGGGCGATTCGCCCGCGACGGACGCGAACGCAGAGGGCTTTCCAAGCCGGAGACGTTCGACTTCCTCGGGTTCACGCACATCGCCGGTACGTCCCGGCGCGGCGCGTCCCAACTCCTACGCCGGACCTCACGGAAGAAGCGACAGGTGAAGCTGGCTCAGTTGAAGCAGGAGTGTCGACGACGACGCCATGATCCGGTGCCCGTACAGCACAAGTGGCTGTGCTCCGTGCTGCGAGGGCATTTCCGGTACTACGCGGTACCTACGAACTCCCGGGCACTTGCGACCTTCCGCCACGCGGTCCGTTCGACGTGGCATCGGTGGTTGCAGCGACGGAGTCAGCGGGCTGCGTGGACCACCGAGCAGCGGGGCGCCTTCGATGCTCGCTTCCCCCTTCCAATCCCGAAGATCCTTCATCCATGGCCTACCGACCGCTTCGCTTGCCGTTGACCCGAGGTGGGAGCCCGGTGCGGGA
>JAYUDQ010000244.1:0-14016 GCA_043739745.1 Acidimicrobiia bacterium
CGTCCTGCGGACGAGACGGCTCGCACGGCGCGCTGCGCGACCGGACCGAGCTTGCGCGCCGGGGGCCTCATCGAAGCGCCCGCCGCTGCGGCGTGCGACACACGCGCGAAGTCTCCCACAGTCGCGCGTCGCTGACAGAGGGCGACCGCGACCGGGCCGGGTGTTGCGGAGCAGACGGGCACGTATCAGGACGGCGGGCGGCCGGAGAGCCTGACGCACGAACCTCGAGCAAGGTCGGGCGCAAGCACGGGTTGCGTGGCGACCTGGGAATCGCGCCCGGTAGGGATACTGACGACACCGAGGTGTCTCACGTCAGGCTGACAGAAAGGGGTTTCGTCACGCAGTCGAGGAACTCGAGTGCATCGAGCGTGGCGGTCAGTGTTCCCGACGACTTGAAAGTGCGTCCCGCGACCTGGCTCGGGGTGAGCGGTGACTCGGCCCCTTCGATCACGGCAAGGCTGATCAGGACAGCCTGCGGCTCGCCAATCGAGGCAAGCATCGTCCGGCCAATCTCGGCGTACAGCGAGTCGCCGACGGGGACCAGAGTGGCCACGACCTCGGTGGCGAGCGGGTCCCCGTCGGGATACTCCTCGGCGAAGTCTGGGTCGACCTTCACGACACCGAGCGCGGCCAGGGAAGACGAAGCAGCCGAGGTGAAGCGGCCGCGCTGCATCGCGGCACTCAGCGCCGGGTCGGCAGCGAACGCCTCGGCGTTGACCACCGACGGGAAGTCGTGTGTGGCGAGCACGTCATTGTGGCGGACGGCAGACGGAACACCTGCTGGCCGGTGCGGCCGTGCTGAACCCGGAGAGGCTCAACGCTGTCATCGACGACGCGCCAGTGCGGCGTAGTCGGCGACGGTGTGACGGACGATCAGGGTTGCGCTCATTCTCGCTGCTTTCGGTCCGGGCGCGGCGGATCGGGAAGACCCAAAGGCGAAGACCTGCCCGCCAAGTGGAACAGGACCTTGCGCGCGTTGGACCAGCGGAGCAGCGTGACCCTGTGGAGACCAGTTCGACCAACGAGCTCGACGGGGCCGCGTGCGCGCTGCTGTCGCCGGCAACCTACGCAGAACCCGACCGGGTGGACGAGGCGACCGCGTTGTTGCGAGCCCATTCGCCGATCCACCGCACCGAGCATCCGGACTACCGGCCGTTGTGGGTGGTCGCCCGGTATGCCGACGTTCGGGAGGTCGAGGCTCATGCGGCCGAGTGGAGCCAGGGCGGTCATCCGTTCCTGCGGACACGGGAGGAGGTCCGACGGCTTCGTAGCGGCGCCGTTCCGCACGTGCGCATGCTGATCGACTACGACGGCGACGAGCACCGCGCGTACCGATCCGTGGCGCAGAAGTGGTTCACGCCCAGGGCCCTGGCCGGGCTCGACGCCCGGGTGCGCGAACTCGCCTGCCGAGCCGTCGATCGGATGGAGTCCGCTGGAGGTCGTTGCGACGTCGCGCAGGACGTTGCCGCACCCTTCCCGCTGGAGACCATCTTGTCGCTGCTCGGCCTCCCGGAGAGCGACTTCGCGTTCGTGCTCGGGCTGAGCCAGCAGCTCCTCAACTCGAGCGCCGATGCCACCGCAGTACCGCAGACCGAGGAGGAGCAGCGCCAACTGATGCAGACGTTCTCGGACTACTTCACGGCGCTCACGCGGGACCGGCGTGCCCGTCCGACGGACGATTTGGCGTCGGCCATCGCCAACGCCGACCTGCCTGGCATCGGTGAGATGCCCATGGCCGACGCAATCGGCTACTACATCATCCTGTCCGTGGCCGGCCACGAGACGACCTCAGCGTCCATGGCCGGTGGCGTGCTGGCGCTCTGCCAGTTCCCGGAGCAGTACGAGCTGCTCCGACGGGAGATCGGCGACGAACGCCTTGTTGCGAACGCGGCCGACGAGATCATCCGGTGGGTCACGCCGGTCAAGCACTTCTGTCGCACCGCGACCACGGAGTACATGCTCGGAGATCATCGCTTCGAGCGCGGCGACGTCGTATTCCTGTCGTACTCCTCAGCCAACCGTGACGACCTCGTGTTCGCGGACGCACACCGGTTCGACCTCCGACGTGCAAACGCCAAGGACCACCTCGCGTTCGGGTTCGGCGCGCACTACTGCCTCGGCGCCCAGCTCGCACGCCTGCAGATCCGAGCACTGCTCCGAGCGTTGGCCACGCGTGTGACGACGATGTCGCTCGATGGCGACGTGCGGTTCGCACCTGCGATCGCCACGAGCGGTCCGACGTCGCTCCCGGTCTCGTACACCTTTGCGGGCTGAGGGCAGCCCGAGCACGCGCGCTTCATGGCCCGGCGGTCCTATGACGGACTCATACGACAGACTGGAAGCGTGTCGAATGGCCCCACCACTCGCACGTACATGACCACGCTCGACGCAATATCCACCGGCAGGGCTCGCGTCGCGGTCCCGTTCGACCCGAACAGCGTGTGGGGCGTCAAGCGCGAACATCACGTCGGCGGGACGATCGCCGGCATGTCGGTTCGGGGGACCGTGGTGCGCGACGCCGCGGGTTGGAGCTTCTCGCTCGGCGCTGCGTGGTTGCGCGACTGCCCCATCGGACCCGGCGATCGCGTCGAAGTCGTCCTCTCCGCCGAAGGACCGCAACGCAGCGAACTGGCAGCGGACATATCGACCGCGCTCGAAGCGAACCCGGCCGCTGCGCAGTTCTTCGACTCACTGGCCCGGTTCTACCGAAAGGGATACCTCCGTTGGATCGACGCCACGAAACGCCGACCGGAGATACGCCAGCAACGCATCGCCGAGACCGTGCAGCTGCTCGCCGCGGGCGTGAAGGAACGACCGAGAAGTGAGGGTACGAAGTAGCGTCCCAGGCAGAACAGGGAGGGAACGCCATGGACGATCTCATCATCACCAACGCGCGCATCGTGGACGGCACCGGCTGCCCGGCATTCACCGGCGACATCGCGGTCAAGGACGGACGCATCACCGAGGTTGCCGAGGCCGGCCAGATCCGGAGGGAGGCGACCCGCGTCATCGACGCCACGGGCCATCTCGTCACGCCCGGCTTCGTCGACATCCATACCCACTTCGACGGCCAGGTGTGTTGGGACAAGCAGGTCACGCCATCGAGCTGGCACGGCGTCACCACGGTCGTCATGGGCAACTGCGGGGTCGGGTTCGCGCCCGTGCGGCCGGGCTCCGAGGACGACCTGGTGCAGCTGATGGAGAGCGTCGAGGACATCCCCGGCACTGCGCTGCACGAGGGCATCCCGTGGGGCTGGGAGAGCTTCGGTGACTACCTCGACGTCATCGACACGCCGTATGTGATGGACATCGGCACCCAGATTCCGCATGTGGCGGTGCGGCTCTACGTGATGGGGGAGCGCTGCTACGACGACGCAACGGCCGTCGACATCGCCGCGATGTCCGCCATCACGAAGCAGGCCCTCGCCGACGGCGCGCTCGGCTTCTCGACGTCGCGCTTCTACGGCCACCACGACAAGGCCGGCAACGTGATTCCCGGCACCAACGCGTCCGCTGACGAGATGATGGCGATCGGCGAGGCGTTCGCCGGGTCGGACCACGGCACGTTGGAGATCATCTCGGACCACCTCGACAAGCCCGAGGAGCTGGCCTGGATCGAACACATCGCCCGTGTCACGGGGCGCCCGCTCACGCTGCTCGTGAACGCCGATACCGACCTCGGCATCTGGAAGCTCGCGGAGCAGCTCGAGCCCGAAGGGTTCCACATCCGCCCCCAGGTGGGCGCTCGTCCGGCATCGGTGCTGATGACGCTCGACGGCACACTGAACCCCATGCGCCAGTTCCCGTCCTATGGGGAGATCAAGCACCTGCCCTACGACGAGCAGCGGGCCATGCTGCGCCAGCCCGAGTTCCGGGCCAAGGTCCTGGCCGACGAGACCACGAAGTCGCGCAACGCCGACTCCAACATCATGATCTCGACCTGGCACAAGATGTTCGTGCTGCCCGCCGACCTCAGCTACGAGCCGGGGTATGAGGATTCCATCGCCGGGGTCGCCGAACGTTGCGGAATCACCGCGCGCGAAGCGCTGATGGACGTCATGGCGTCGGGACGCCCGATCCTGTTCCTCTTCGGGAAGTACACCGGCGACCTCAACGCCCAGGTGGCGGCAATCCAGCACGACCACTCGGTGTTCGGGCTGTCCGATGGCGGCGCCCACTGCGGCGTCCTGTGCGATGCCAGCGTGCCGACCTACATGCTCGCCTACATGACCCGTGACCGCACGAAGGGCGATCGCATGTCGCTGGAGTTCGTCGTGCACAAGATGACCCAGGACACCGCGCTCGTCTATGGCCTCGAAGACCGTGGCGTCATCGCCCCCGGCTACCGGGCCGATCTCAACATCATCGACTACGACGCGTTGCGGCTCGACGATCCGGAGATGGTCTACGACCTCCCCGCCGGCGGAAAGCGGATCATTCAGCGCGCATATGGGTATCGGGCAACGATCTGCAACGGTGAGGTCACCTACAAAGACGGGGTTCACACCGGCGCGCTGCCGGGGCGGCTGATCCGCGGCGGCGCGATGGCAACGAAGTTACGCGCGCTGGCTAACTGAGCACGCCGTCGCCTCGCAGGCGACGGCGACCCGCTCTCAGCAGCATGCGGCAGACGCAGTCGACGCCAACGGGAGCGGAGCATCGTCGGACATGGCGCAGCCGATCGGCATGCACGCCATGTCGGGCGCGTCGCCGAGGACCGTGTAGATCTCCCACGCGATGTCGGGGCCCTGCACCCACACCTTGTCCTGTACCGCGTAGCAGCACGCCGTGTTCTGCTGGACATCCGTTCCGAGGCCCTCGGCCTGGAAACGCTGGATCGCCTCGGACACCTCATCGGTCGTCTCGACCTCGACGCCGACGTGGTTCATGGTTCCGGGCGCGCCACCCCCGGCGATGAGGACGAGCTTGAGCGGCGGCTCGGCGATGGCGAAGTTGGCGTAGCCGTCGCGGACCTTTGCCGGCCCGGTGCGGAACAGGGTCGAGTAGAAAGCGATCGCCTCGTCGAGATCGGCGACGTTTAGTGCGAGTTGGACACGGGACATGATTCCTCCATAGATTGACGGTTGTCGATGTGCTGCATCTTGCGAAGGACATCGACAAATGTCAATGTCTTTCGCGAACATTCCTGGAGGAATCGGCCATGGCCGCTGGAACCGTCACCCGCAAGACCGGCCGCACGGTGTCGGCCGTGTGCTGTGCGCCACTGCGGGAGTCCGTGCTGGACGACGCCTCAGCCGCGCTGCTGGCGACTGCGTTCACAGCACTGTCGGATCCCGCCCGACTGAAGCTCCTCAACCTGATCGCGACGGCGCCGGCGGGCGAGGCGTGCGCATGTGACCTCATCGAGCCGATCGGCAAGTCACAGCCGACTGTCAGCCATCACCTCAAGGTGCTCACCGACGCCGGCCTCATCTACCGGGAGAAGCGCGGCGTGTGGGCCTGGTACCGGGCCAACCCGGAGAAGCTGGCGCAATTGCGGTCGGCGTTGGCGTAGCTGGACGCCGGTGGACGGACGAGGCCTCAGCGGCTTGAGGTCTCGGCGGTCCGATCTGCGTACGCTTGCTCCAACGAACGCCAGGAGGTTGGAACAATGACCACACGGACGCTGGATCTCGAACCCCTCGACGCGAGCTTCGGCGCCTCTGTCCGAGGGATCGAACTTCGCTCGCTCGATGCACCGACCTGGCAGATGCTGCACGAGGCCTGGCTGGATTGCGCCCTTCTGATCTTCCCCGGCCAGTTCCTGACCCAGGACGAGCAGAACAACTTCGCCCGGCGCTTCGGCGAGCTCGAGTTCCCGGCCGCACCGATCTCGAACATCGGCAAGGACGGTGTCGTGCACAGCGCGTCCGAGGACGACATCGTGAAATCGATCCGGGGCAACGAGGGCTGGCACCACGACAGCACCTACATGCCGGTGCAGGCCAAGGGGGCGGTGTTCAGCGCGGAGATCATTCCGACCGAGGGCGCAGCGACCGGCTTTGCCGACATGTGCGCCGCGTACGACGCGCTAGACGAGGAGACTCGCCTGAGGGTCAGCAATATGTCCGCATACCATTCGCTCGAGTACAGCCAGGGCCGGGCCGGCTACCTCCCGTCGAAGCGCAACGTGGACGGTAGCTACGCACAGTACGGCTACAGCCGCGACGAGGCGAAGCTACGTCCGCTCACCAAAGTGCATCCGGAGACCGGCCGGACGAACCTGCTCATCGGTCGCCATGCCCATGACATCGTCGGGCTCGACCGAAAGGAGTCCGAAGCGCTGCTCGACCACCTCAACGAATGGTCGTGCGAGCCGCCCCGGTCCTACCACCACCAATGGACGGTCGGCGACACGGTTGTGTGGGACAACCGTCGCCTGATGCACCGGGCGACACCGTTCGACCTCACCGAGCCCCGCCGCATGTGGCACACCCGGATCGCCGGCGAACGTGCGAGCGAACTGGCGCTCAACTTCGACTGAGCGCAGTCCTGGTGCAGGCCGCCTGGCTGATGTTGCCTCCGAGCGACCAGTCAGGCCCGCGAAAGTGGGTCCGGCAGAACCGTATTTCCGTCGAAGCGGGCTCGCAGCTTCGGCATCACCTCCAGAGCGAAGCGCTCGAGTGACGTGTTCATGGCCTCTGGAGCGACGCCCGGAGGCGCACCCCAGCACACGAGATCGGTCAGCCCGAAGCGTTCGATCGACTCGGCCAGCGCCGTCTCGACCTGCGCCGCGCTCCCGACGGCCCAGGTCTGCGGGATCGCGTCCTTTGCCCCCAGCCCGAAACTGGCGTTGGCTTCCTCGAAGAATCGCCCGTACAGCTCCATGCGGTAGCGCTCGGCGGCGCGCACCGGAGGCCAGTCGCGTTCCTTGTCGTCGGTGACCATCCACGAACGGATGATGCCCACTCGTCGGCTCGCGGCGTCGGGCACCGCATCCCGCCAGCTCGAAAGGACGGAGCCGGAACCCTGCGGGAGGAAATGCGCGCCGTAGCGCGCCGCCCGTGACGCACCGGCGTCGGTCATGGCCGCGATCCACAAGGGCGGACCGCCGGGCTGCACGACCTTCGGCGTGACGATCACGTCATCGAAGTCGTAGCGCTTTCCATGGAATGAGAACCGCTCGCCGCGCCACGCCGCTTGGAGGATGTCGAGGCCTTCCTCCATGAGCGACACCCGTCTGGAGACCGGGATACCGAAGCCGGCGAACTCGTGCGGGGCGTACCCGATGCCGACCCCGAGCTCTACCCGCCCGTTCGAGAGGTTGTCGAGCACGGCCAGGTCCTCGGCCAGTCGGAGCGGGTTGTAGAAGGGAAGGATGGCGATGTCGGTGGACACCCGGAGCGTGGTGGTGCGGCCGAGGACCGCGCCGGCGACGGGCACCCACGACGGCAGGTAGCCGTCGTCCACGAAATGATGCTCGGTGAACCACGCCATGTCGTAGCCCCAACGCTCGGCCAGCACCACCTGGTCGAGTACCTGCGCATAGAGCGCGGGTGTCGAGAGCGAGGCTCCCGGTGGGTTGCGGAAGTCGTAGGCCAGGCCGAAGCGCAGCGGTGGGCGCGTCATCCGAGGACCGCCTGCGCGGACCGCCGGACCGAGGACGTCAGCTTGATCATGTCGATGGATCGACAGTACGTTCCCGCCAATGCCGCTGCCACTCGAAGGGATCCGAGTGATCGACGCGACCACCGGCCCGGTCGGCGGGATCGCAACGATGGTCCTTGCCGACTTCGGTGCCGACGTGGTCAAGGTCGAGCCGCCGGGTGGGGACCGCTTCCGCTCGCTGGCGGCGGCCCCGCTGTGGCTGCGCGGCAAGCGGAGCGTGATGCTCGACCTCCACACTTCGGAGGGGCTCGAGCAGCTCCACACGCTGGTGCGGGACGCGGACGTGCTCGTCGTCAGTGGGCCGCCGTCGCGAGCGCTGCAGTGGGGCGTCGATGCAGCTGCTGCTGCCGAGCTGCAGCCGACCCTCGTGCATTGCTCGATCACGGGCTGGGGTCCGGTCGGCCCACTCGCCGAGGTGCCGGGCTGGAGCGCCGCGGTCGCGGCCCGGGGAGGGCGGATGAAGGCGTTCTCGGGCCAGGTTTCCCGGCCCGGTCCGGTGTTCGCAGCACTGCCGGTAGCCGCCCACATCGCGGCGCACGGCGCGGTGCAGGGGATCGTAAGTGCACTGATCGGTCGGGATCAGACGGGACAGCCGCAGTTCGTGGCCACGAGCCTGCTCCAGGCGCTCCTGCCGTTCGACCTTGTGGAGCTTTTGCTGTTGCAGATGGCCGAGATCTCGGGGGTTGTCCCGGCCACGAACCCTGGTGTCGGTGCGGACATGCCGACGCTCAACTACCACCCGGTCCGCACGAAGGATGGCATCTGGATCCAATGCGGAAACCTGCTGGAGCACCTGTTCCTGTCGTTCCTTCAGGCAATCGATCTCTACGATGAGCTCCTCGCGGATGACGACGGCCGGTTCCTGTCGTCTCCGGCTGAGTGGACTCCGGAGGCGACGGACGTGGCGCGCAACCTCATCCTCGTGCGCATGCAGGAGAAGACGGCGGATGAGTGGATGACCATCTTCCACGCCGACGGCAACGTCGCGGCAGAGCCGTATGCGACGTCGGCGGAGGCATTGCACCACCCTGACCTGGTCGCCAACGGCGCAGTGATCGAGGTCGTCGACCGCGAGCACGGCCCGGTGCGGATGGTCGGCGCGATCGCCACGATGTCCGAGACGCCGGCGCAGATCGGCCGACCGGCACCGCTCGTCGGCGAGCACAACCACGAGATCATCGGCGCGCGTATGAATCGACCGGTGTTGCGCTCGACAGGGGGCAGCGTCAGGTCCGGCCGACCGCTCGACGGCATCACGGTCGTCGAGTTCGCCACGGTCATCGCCGCGCCCCTCGGCACATCAATGCTCGCCGACCTCGGCGCCCGAGTGGTCCGAGTCGAGCCGATCGAAGGCGATTCGTTCCGCCACTTGCTTCCGCTGGGAGTGATGGCCGTCAAGACCACGGCCGGCAAGGAGTCGATCTGCCTGGACCTGAAGCACGCCGACGGCCGGGCGGTTGCCCGCAAGCTCGTCGGGCGCGCCGATGTTTTGGTGCACAACTATCGACCGGGTGTGCCCGAGCGTCTCGGGATCGGCTACGACGAGC
This sequence comes from Acidimicrobiia bacterium, assembly GCA_043739745.1. Taxonomy (GTDB): domain Bacteria; phylum Actinomycetota; class Acidimicrobiia; order Acidimicrobiales; family JANYDT01; genus JAYUDQ01. The sequence continues at coordinate 9,156 of JAYUDQ010000244.1, forward strand.
TGCACCGCGATTTCCCACGACTGGTGTGGGTCTCGGTCAACGGCTACGGGCCGAACGGGCCGAGCGCTCGCCGTCCAGCCACCCATCCTGTTGCCGGCGCCTCAATGGGCGGTGCGGGGTACCAGGCCGGTGCAGTTGTAGGTCGGCCGTGCAACTCGCTGGAAGACATTCGCGAGAACGCACGGCAGCTCATGCGGGCGAACGAGTCGAACCCTGACCCGAACACCTCAGCCATCATTGGCTCGGCCACGATCCTGGCGCTCCTGGCGCAGCAGCGATTCGGCATCGGGCAGGCGGTGTTCATCGACATGCTCACTGCCAATGCACATGCAAACGCGGACGCGTTCCTGTCGTATCCCGGAATGCCGGAGCGGCCTGCGGTCGACGACGAGCTCTGGGGAACCGGTCCGTTGCACCGGCTCTATCCATGCCGTTCGGGCTGGGTGTTCCTGGCACTCGGATCGGAGGCCGAGAAGGAGCGGTTCGTCGCCGAGTGCGAAATTGTTGCGTTGCCGCCGGACGACTCACATCTGACACACGTACTGACAGAACTCTTCGCCACATGCACGGCGGACGAATGGGAGGCGCGGCTCACTCCTGTCGGCATTGCGTGCGTCGCCGCGGACGCGATGACGCCGGGTCCGTTCGCGCTCCGGCACCCCCAGATGCTGGAGAACGGGTTCACGCCCCTGACGAACCACGCCCGATTCGGCAGCATCCGCCGGTGGGGTCCGATCGTGCAGGTGAACGGCGCTGCCGACCGCTACGGACCCGGTGTGCTTGCTGGAGAGCACACCGACACGCTGCTCGACGAGCTCGGCTACGACGCGACTGCCATCGCCGCGCTCCGGGCCTCGGGGATCGTGGCGTCCGAGCCGATCGGACGCTGGTCCTCGGCCCGCTGAGGTGTGCCTAGGCCGGGGGCCGGTCGGCCAGACACCCGTCGGCGATGAGCGCGTCGATCTCGGCATCGTCATAGCCGGCCCATTCCCGCAACACCTCGCGGTTGTGCTGACCGAGTAGCGGCGACGGTCGGTGGATCGTGAACGGCGTCTCCGAGAGCCGAACCGGGAGCGGCGACCACGGATGGATGCCCGCCTCCGGATGGGTGACCTGTTGGTAGAAGCCTCGGGCGTGCAGATGCGGGTCGTTCACCATGTCGCAGCCGTCGACGACCGGTGCGGTAGGGATGCCGACGGCCTGCAATACCTCGGCGGCCCGCGTGTGTGAATGGGTCAGGCTCCACGCCCCTATTGCGATGTCGATCGCATCGTGATGCTTCTGCCGGTCCTCGACTCCCCATGCCGACCATGGTGCGGGCAACCCGGCCGCGCTGCACAACGCCGCCCACCGAGCGTCGTCCGGAATGGTCAGCGCCAGCCACCGGTCGTCGCCTGCGCACGGGTAGACCCCCTGGGGCGCGCAGTCGGCACTGCGGTTGCCAGGGAGCGGCGGGTCGAACCCGTCGAGCTGGGACTGCACGAGGCGGTCGCCGATCATGGAAACGGCGGTTTCGAACTGCGCGACCTCGATCGTCATGCCGCGCTGCTCGGGGTCCTGTTCTCGGCTCCACAAGGCGACAAGTACGCCCAACACGGCGTGGATGCCGGCCACCGGATCGGGCCATGCGATGCCGCACTTCCAGGCGTCCAGCTCGGGGTAGCCCATGAGCGTCGACAGTCCGGCGTGGGAGTCGAGGATCGGGCCGTAGGCGGAGTAGTCACGAGTAGGACCTGTTCGTCCGTAGCCGGGCATGGTCACGTAGATCACGTGCGGATTCAATGCGCGCAGACGATCTTCGCCGAGGCCGAGGTTCGGCATCACTCGTGGGCTGTAGTTCTCGATGACGACGTCGGCTGTTCTGACGAGCCGTTCGAACACCTCCCGCCCGGCTGCCGAGGCGATGTCGAGACCGACGGAGCGCTTGTCGAGCGCGAACTTGTTCAGGAAGCCGTTGCGGTTCCACGGATGCTCACCGGCCAGATCGTCGGGAAAGAAGTGGCAGGCGTCGACGTACGACTGCGGGACCTCAACGGGCATGCGGGCCCACGGCGCTTCCACCATCACGACATCGGCGCCGAGCTCCGCGAGCGAGCGCGCGGCGAGCGGTCCGGCCCAGACGCGTGTGAGGTCGAGGACGCGGATGCCGGCTAATGGCACTGTTCCGGCTAGTGGCACTGTGCCGGTCGACGCCGCCGCGGCTGCGGCCAACGCACTCGAACGCGGTGTCGGCGCAACCGCGGCGCTTCCGGGATTTGGCGCCTCGCCGGCATTCCACTCCCAATCGTCGATCCGGAACGGGGGCCCGGGGATGGTCACCGGGCGACCATCGACCTCCGTGCTGGCCCACCACCCGCGCGCGGCGAGCTGCGGATCCCGCAGGAGCTCCCGCATCGACAGGACCGGTGCGACCGCCAATCGGACCGCCTGCAGGAGGTCCACCGCCTCTTCGACGGTCCTCTCGGCCAGCCAGCCGTTGAGCGCCGGGTCGAGGATGCCGGCGTCGATCATCACATCGGTCACCGAAGTGACCCCCGGCAGGTCGAGCAGATGGGTCAGGCCGGTCACGTCCAGCAGTGTCTGGCCGTGCTCGGCGGTCGCGACGGTGAACGCGATCCACCCGTCGGAGGCGCGGTACATGCCGATCGGGCTGCCCGGGCCCGCATAGCGGTTGCCCATCCGGGTGAGCACGTTGCCGGCATGACTGAAGCGCACGTCGGTGAACTGGTGCAGTGCGGCCAGTGCCTCGTGGTGGGTGACTTCGATCGTCTGCGAGCCGACACCCCGGCGGCGGGCGTGGAGGCCGGCCATCACGCCGATCGCGGCCATGACCCCGGCTGCCAGCGCGCCCTGGCCGACCGGCCCCTGAAGGGGCTCGCGGGCGGGCGAGCCCGAAAGGTAGACGTAGCCGCCGATGGCCTGATCCACGATGTCGGCGCCCTGCCAGCTTGCGTAGGGGCCGAAGGAGCCGAAGGGCGAGATCTGCACATGGAGCGCACCCGGGACGAGCAGCTCGGGATGTGCGACGAGCGGTGCGTCTGCGGAGGACTCGATGAGCACGTCGGCGCGGGCCAGCCATTCCCCGGCGAGAGCGGAACCGGCGGGGACCGACGTGCGCGAGGTGGCGTATGCGGCCCAGCGTGCCCGTTCGGCCCGCAGGGGGGCGCCACCGTCGGGTTCGATGCAGACGACCTGCGCACCGAGATCGCCGAGGAGCTTGGCCGCGTGCGCTCCGGCGAGCGACCCGGCGATCTCGACGACGACGACGTCACGAAGCGAGCGGGAGGCGGGCGGCGTCATCGTGTTCGTCTATCGCCCACCGGAGCGCGGGGACAAGTCCGATCGCGACCCCGTCGCCGCTGGCGCGAGCTGAGCGGTTGCTCGGCCGTTGCGACCCTGCCCCGCCGAACGGTCTTCTCAGGGCGCTATTGTCCGGCCGTGCTCGGAGAACGTGACGGACACGCCTACGGCGACGACTTCGACGACCTGGCGGCCTTCGTCCGGGAGTTCGGCAGCGTCACCGGCGAGCCTGCCGACGAAGTGCGACAGTCCCGGTGCGACGGCTGTCGCGGCACCACGTTCTGGATGGAGTGCAGCGAGGAAGACGGCGTGGCCAAGCGCACGTGCACCGCATGTAAGGCCATCGTGTTCATCGGCGACAGTGCGGACTTGTGGGAGGCCTCGGACACCGGCGACGCAAGCTGCCCGTGCGGGACCAAGATGTTCGAGATCGCCGTGGGCTTCTGCGTGAGCGCGTCGGGCGATGTCGACTGGGTGGTCGTCGGCGGCCGATGCACGGCGTGCAACCTGGTCGGCGTGTACGCGGACTGGGGCGTCGAGTACGTCCCGAGCAGCGCCCTCCTGCTCCAGGCCTGAACGCTCGTCGCTCAGGCCTGGTTCGGGTAGCCCGCGAACGACTCCTTGAACACGCCCTGGTGCAGCAGCACCTCGGCCACCGCCCGGTCACCGTCGAGAAACGTCGTGCGGGTCCAGTACGACTCGGTCCGGCGGCTCGCACCGAGCGCCACGATCTCCCGTGCGAGCCGGTACTCGCGGTCGACCAGCACCGGACCGTCCAGCAGCCGCACCTCGAGGTCGATGAACAAGCCCATCGACGGCTGGCGGACCTTGAAGCCGGTTCCCCTCGAGGCGGAACCACTCATCACGCTCAGCATCTCGAGTGGGACGACCGGACCACCCCACGGCGTCTCGGCGCCGGGCTGGTGGTAGGCCATCGACTCTGTGATCGTCGCCAGCTTCCTGCGCAGCGTGAACGGGTAGAGATCACCCATGTGGTCGTCGAATCCCATGCGCACGACCTCCTCGGTGGCGCCCCGCTGACCGACCGAGAGCTGGTCGAGGATGTGCAGATCCGCAGGCGGCGCGGCCGCCGCGGTCGCAACACGCACGCTCAGCTCGGTCTCGCCATGGTCCGGTCCGACCGAGGCTGTGCCGTTCAGTACCGGCATGGCATTGCCCTTCGCAGCAGAGATGCGGGCCATAGTGGCGCCCGGGCCGGCAAGGGTCGCCCGCGCCTGCACCTCCTCGCCCTCGATCACCATGTTGAGGAAGTGCGAGCTGATGCATCCGTTCGTGAACCAACGGTCACCCCACAGCGCCGCGCCGAACGGCTCGAACTGGCTGAAGTGTGTCGGCCCCTCGATCGGCGCGCCGGCGAGCCCGAGCTTGGCTGCGGCGTCACCGTCGTGGACGCTCTTGTGGCCGTCGTAGGACTGCTCGTGGAGGAGCTGGGCCGGCGACCGCAGCGGCCCCACCAGCTCTATGGGCGTGGTCGAGAACAGAGGTGTCGTCACGCCGGCGATGGTACTGGGAAGGGCGGCAATTGACCCCGGCGGTGGCA
>JAYUDQ010000245.1:0-5848 GCA_043739745.1 Acidimicrobiia bacterium
AAGCGCGCCCTGGAGATGTCCATGACCGGCGACCCCATCACTGCAGCAACAGCCGCCGACTGGGGGCTCATCAACCGCGCGGTACCGGACGACTCGCTCGACGCCGCAGTCCTCGATCTCATCACGCGGGCGACTCGCGGCTCGGCGTTCGCAAAGACGCTCGGCAAGGCCGCGTTCTACGCACAGGTCGACCTCGATCAGCCGAAGGCCTACGCGTTCGCGATCGAGGCGATGGCCATGAACGCGGCTTCGGAGGACGGTCGCGAGGGCATGGCAAGCTTCCTGGAGAAGCGTCCGCCGGTGTGGAAGAACCGGTGACTGCAGCTGAAGATCAGCCCGACGGTGCCCGCATGCACCGCTTCGACCCGGCCATGGAGGGTGTCGCCCAGGCCATCGTCCAGTATGCGCTCGACCGCGTGCGCCTCGACCCGCCACCACTGGACGGATCGCGCACCCAAGCCGAACTCGACCGCCTTGGCAGCACGGTGTTCGCCGAAGGTCTCGGCGGCACGGAGGCGCTTCGGGTGTTCTGCGAGCACCTTGCGCCGGCGACGATCAGCCAGGACCATCCCCGCAATGTCTCGTTCGTGCCGTGCTCGCCGACAGAGGCTGCGGTGCTCTTCGACCTCGTCGTGGGCGCGTCGTCGATCTACGGCGGTTCATGGCTGGAAGGCGCAGGCGCGATATGGGCGGAGAACCAGGCACTGCGCTGGCTTGCCGACCTGGCCGGTTTCCCGGTCGGAGCGGGCGGCGTGTTCGTCAGCGGAGGGTCGGCCGCGAACCTCAGCGCGCTCGTCGCAGCTCGCTTCCGGGCCATGCGCCAGTGGGGCGCCGATCCCGACGGAGGCACCGGGTCGGGTCTGCGACCGCGTCGCTGGTACGTAGCCGCGAGCGAGGGCGCCCATAGCTCGATCGCCGCCGCTGCGCGGGTGATGGACATCTCGGTGCTCCGTATCCCCGCCGATGACGGTGGACGTATGCGCGCAGAAGGTCTGCGCGCTGCCTTTGCCGAGGCCCGCAACCGAGGAATCGCAGTGGGCAATGCCGACCGTGAGTCCGGCTTCGCGGCCGATCGGCCCACTGCGCCCGAAGGCATCGTGTTCGCAGTCGTGGCGACGTCGGGAACCACGAACGCCGGAGTCATCGACGACCTCGGCGCGGCAGCCGACGCGGCTGAGGCGAACGGCCTGTGGTTCCATGTCGATGGTGCCTATGGCGCAGCTGCGCTGGTCGCGCCGAGCGTTCGGGAACGCTTCACCGGCATCGAACGGGCCGACTCGTTCGTGGTCGATCCGCACAAGTGGCTGTTCGCCCCCTACGACTGCGCCGCGCTGCTCTACCGCGACCCAGCCCTCGCAGGCGAGGCCCACGCTCAGCATGCCGGCTACCTCGACGTCACCCACACGGGCGAATGGAACGCATCCGACTACGCCTTCCATCTCACCCGTCGCGCCCGCGGCCTGCCGTTCTGGTTCTCGCTCGCCACGCACGGAACCGATGCCTACCGCGATGCGGTGGAGTCGAGTCTGACGCTCACCCGCCAGGTTGCCGACGTGATCCGCTCGACGCCGCACCTCGAGCTGCTGATGGCACCCGAACTGTCGGTCGTGCTGTTCCGCCGGCATGGCTGGACGGGGGCCGACTACCACGCGTGGTCCGAACGGATGCTGGCCGAGGGACGCACATTCTGCGTGCCGACCACCGTGGCCGACGGCGACGGCGGGCGCGAGACCGTGCTGCGCTTCTGCATCACCCATCCGCGCACGACACTCACCGACCTGCGCGACATCCTGAGCACCCTCGCGGAGTGAACCCAACAGTCCGAAGAGCTGAACACTCGAAATCTGAGAGGGGCCGGTGGTACGTTCACTTCGTACTTCGACCCGCACATCCACCACGCCGCCTCTGAGGAGCACCATGACCCTCGCCATCTACATTCTCGAGAAGTCCAGCATTCACTGGATCCTTCGGTGGTGGCATGTGGTGTTCGGCGTGACGTGGATCGGCATCTTGTACTACTTCAACTTCGTACAGGTGCCGTCGTTCGCCAAGATGGAGCCAGCACACCGAAGCGGCGCCATCGATCAACTCGTGCCCCGCGCACTCTGGTACTTCCGCTGGGCCGCGGTGGCGACTGCCGGCACCGGCATCGTCATGCTCGGTATGTACGCATCTGACGCCTACAAGGGCAACGCCGGCATCTCGATCTACAGCGGTGCAATCCTGGGCCTGGTCATGCTGGGCAACGTGTGGCTCATCATCTGGCCGAACCAGCAGAAAGTGATCGCCAACGCCCGCGGGCTGCTGGCTGGTCAGGCCGCCGATCCCACCGTGGGTGCCGCCGGGCGCAAGGCGCTGCTCGCGAGCCGCACGAACGCCGTCTTCAGCATCCCGATGTTGATGTTCATGACGGGCACCCAGCACTTCTTCGGCGGGGCCGACCCGGTGAGCCCGTCGATCATCTACTGGATCGTGTTCCTCGCGATCGCCGGCGCGCTCGAAGCCAGCGCACTTGGCTACATCGGCGGAATGGAAGGGCCGATCACCAAGCAGATCGACGGCCATCCGAAGGGTATCGGCCACATCGGTGGTGCCATGGCAGTGATTCTGTTGGTCGTCTTCTTGATCCTGTAGTCACTGAGGCCAGGTCTCATAGGATCGGATGAACGGGTGGTCCTGCGGGGCTGCCCGTTCTTCGCGTCCGGCCCTGGTCGGTGGTCAGCGATCAGCGACCCATCGGTGACAGAGATCATGCAACCATCATCAGTTCCTCGTACAGATAGCGCTGACCACTCTGCGAACATGAACGGCATGGCTACCCACAGCTTTCGCACCAGCTCCACGACCCCCCGCCGCTTCTCCCGCGCCACCAGCCATCGCATCGCCGCCGTCGCCCTGGTCGTCACCGGCGCCATCGGCATCGCCATCCCCGCATCCGCACAACTCGGCGGCGCAAAGACCACCGACATCGGCCTCAAGGCCCTCAAGTTCACGCCTGCCAAAGTCACGGTGGCCAAGGGCGCGAAGGTCAACTTCGTGTGGAAGGAGAAGGTGGCCCACAACATCGTCGTCGACGCCAAACACAAGAGCCCGACGTTGAACAAGGGCGTCTGGACGACCTCGTTCGACAAGGCCGGCACCTACAAGTACAAGTGCACCATCCATCCGGGGATGAACGGCGAGATCACCGTCAAGTAGCGGCTGTCGGGTTCACGGCCCGATCCGTGATGGGTGGGCGTAGACGTTCGCCCGACCGTCGCGCACGAACCCGACGAGCGTGAGCCCGAACCGCTCCGCCGCTTCCACGGCAAGGCTCGAGGGGGCCGACACCGAGGCGATGATCGGGATGGCGGCCATCGCCGCCTTCTGCACGATCTCGAAGCTCGTGCGCCCCGACACGACCAGTACGTGGTCGAGAAGGTCGGGCCGACGGTCGAGCGTGCATCGGCCGATCACCTTGTCAACGGCATTGTGGCGACCAACGTCTTCCCGCACGACGAGGGCGTCCCCATCGGCCGAGAACAGACCGGCGGCATGGAGCCCACCGGTCTTGTCGAACGTGGCCTGGTGGGCGCGGAGCCGTTCCGGCAGCGACACCAGCATGTCGGCGCTGATGGTCAGCCCGCATTCGAGCGGAATCGGTTCGAGATCGACCGCAAGCCGCTCGAGCGACTCGGTTCCGCACAGCCCGCAGCTCGACGACGTGACCAACGTCCGGCGGGAAGCGTCGTCGTCGATACGGCGGCCGAGGCGAACGGTCACGATGTTGTAGAGCTGCGGATCGCCAGGCGCGAGGTCGCAGTACTGCACGGAACGCACGTCGGATGGCGCCCGGACGATCCCCTCCGTGCGCAGGAAGCCGACTGCGAGCTCGAAGTCGTGGCCGGGCGTGCGCATGGTCACCGTGATTGGCCTCGGTGCCTTGCCCGGCCCGCACGCTCGCACTTCCAGGGGCTCTTCGGTCACAACTCGGTCGTGGCGGACCTGCGGGCCGGTTGTACCGCCGACCACCGTGAGGCTGGCCGGCGTGCTCATGCCCCGCCGGCCGGTGACGGAAAGGACCATGGACGAACGGTACCTGCACCGGCCGTGTAGGCCGACTGCCGGAAAGCTCCTCAAGTGGGGGCAGGATTTCCCCGAATTGAGTCGTGATGATCACGGACGATCACGGCGGCCAAACCGTTCACCCCAGCGAGAAGACTGAGAACAGCTCTACGGACGCGCCCTCGACTGCCGGGACCATCGCCCACCTTCGCGATCGGGCGCAGGCCAGCAGACCACCCATATCGTGGCCGCAGGTGTTCACCAGTCTCTCGTGGTCGAGGAGTTGGCCACCCGGTCCGACGGTTCGACGGTCGAGATCCGCATCGAGGTGCGGCATCTACGACGGCGACGCCGTGATGACGTCGGCCGAGATCCTCGCCGAGGAGCTCGATGCCGCCCGCGCCTCAACGAGCACCATCGCCCGCAAGACGCACGGCGCGGTGGCTGCGTTCCCGAATCGCGGGCAGGTCACGGCGTTCATCACCGATGCGATCCGTCACGCCGGGCCCGAGAACGGTCTCGGGCTGCTTCTCCTTGACGTCGACCACTTCAAGCGCATCAACGACGGGCTCGGGCACGACGAGGGCGATCGGCGGCTGAACGAGGTCGCAGCCCGGCTCCGCAAAGCCTGCCGCACGACGGATCTCGCCGCCCGCTTCGGCAGCGACGAGTTCGTCATCGTCGCCCGCGCATCACGACCCCTGAGGCGACCAAGTCCATCGTCGAGAAGGTCGAGAGCACCCTTTCACGGCCCATCGTGCTCGCTGGGCGGGCGGTCACGGTCTCGGCCAGCATCAGCATCACCTGCACGTTCGACTCGACGCGGTCCGCGCTCGATCTGCTGCAGGAAGCAGACACCGCGATGTACCGCGCAAAGGAGCTTGGGCGCCGCCAGAGTGCATTCTTCGACGACAAGCTCCGGACCCGTTCGCTCGAACGCATCGAGCTCGAGAACGACCTGCGCCGCGCCATCGAGGGCGACGAGCTCCTTCTGCACTTCCAACCGGTGGTCGACCTTGCGAGCGGGATGCTCGTCGGCTCCGAGGCGCTCGTCCGCTGGCAGCATCCGGACCGCGGCCTGACCCTGCCGGGTACGTTCATCCCCCTCGCCGAGGAGAACGGGCTCATCGTCCCGCTTGGGGAATTGGTGCTGTCGAAGGCGCTCGAGACCAGCGCACGGTGGAAGCAGACCCCCGGCCTGCGCGGTCGGTCGCAGATCGGCGTCAATCTGTCCTTGCGTCAGCTCGCGCAGCCGGGATTCATCAGCTTCGTCGCCGGGTTGTTGACCACGCACGATGCGACCCCGCGTGACATCGTCTTCGAGGTCACCGAGAGCACGCTCTACACCGATATTGCGGGGGCCGTCCATCAACTGCACGAACTTCGCCATATGGGCTTCGAGATCTCCATCGACGACTTCGGTACAGGCTTTGCGTCGCTGAGCGCGTTGCAGGAGCTACCCGTCACCGGTGTGAAGATCGACCGGTCGTTCGTCCGCGACATCGAAACGCAGCCACCGCAACGAATCGATGGTCGCGGCCACCATCCGCATGGCCCACGACCTCGGGCTGTCGACCATCGCGGAGGGCATCGAGACCGAAGACGACCTGGCCACGATCCGGCGCCTCGGATGCCGGTATGCGCAGGGCTACCACTTCGCCCGGCCCATGCCGGAGGACGAGATCGTCTCCCGATACGCCGGGAACCCTTCGGTCATCGGTTCCGCGACACCGGTCTGATCGCTGCGGACACCGACGGTCGCCCGCCTCGAACTTTGTCGTCGAAAGCCGCTGGTACCGGCTTT
>JAYUDQ010000246.1:0-2178 GCA_043739745.1 Acidimicrobiia bacterium
ACCAGCCAGGCGCGCACCTCGGCGCGGACGGCTGCGGCCTCGGCATCATCGGGGGCGACATGTGCTTCCGTGGCCAACTGGTCTGTTGCGTTCATTGCGGTCCTCCAACGATGCTGCGGCGAGCGGGCGTCGCTCGCGTTCAGTGTCCATCCTCAAGGGTCCGTGGCTCAAATGCGGTTCAGGGGTTGCGCGGCGCGGCCCGATCGGGATAGTGACTCCCCGGTGATCACCTACGACGACGGACTACGGACCCGCCTGGCCACCAACCTGGCTGCCCACGACCGGCGGGCAATCGCGCTCGACGGGCGCCGGCACGCGGCCGTCGCCATCGTGGTGGTGGACAGCGACACCGAGCGGGAGAACGCGAACGCCGCGTCGACCGTCGACGACAACGACCCGCAGGCTGATGTGCCCGGCGACCTCACCGGGCTCGACGGCCGCATGCACGGGCTTGCCGGCGGTGCCGCGTTCCTGCTGTGCCGACGGGCCGCTGGCATGAATCGTCACGCCCGCCAGTGGGCACTCCCCGGCGGTCGCCTCGATCCCGGCGAGACCCCCGAACTCGCCGCGTTGCGCGAACTGCACGAAGAACTGGGTCTGCTGCTCGGTCCCGAGTCGGTGCTCGGCGTCCTCGACGACTACCCCACGCGCTCGGGCTATGTGATCACACCCGTGGTCGTCTGGGGCGGCGGCGAGGTCGAGATCACGGGTGCGCCCGACGAGGTCGCCCACACCTACCGTGTCGGGCTGCACGAGCTGTGCCGCGCCGACTCGCCCCGCTTCGTCACGATCCCCGAGAGCGAGCACCCGGTCGTGCAGGTACCGATCGGCGGTCACTTCATCCACGCCCCGACCGGTGCCGTGCTGGTGCAGTTCCGCTGGGTCGCCCTCGACGGCCGGCTCGGCGAGCGGGTGCACACGTTCGAGCAGCCGGTGTTCGCCTGGAAGTAAGGGACCGGAAGAAACTACTTGGACGGCAGGAGGCCGAGAAGGTACCAGCCGCCGGGCGGAACGCGTCGGCGTTGATCCGCCCGACAGGTGATCAGGACCGCCGCCTTCGGCGCGGGGTGTGGTCAGGATCGCATCTGCGGCGAATCGGGGTCACCGGAGGGCGTCCGGTGATCGAGACCGCCGCAAAGGTGATCCTGTTGGTCGGGGCGTGGACGGGCGTGGACGGGCGTGGACGGGCGTGCGCGGACACGTGTCGGGCCGCGGGCTCAGCGTGGCGTGGACCAGACCGTCGTGAGCCAGGCCTCCATGTTGGCCCGGGCCCGGCGGGCGACCTGGGTGCCGGGCATGAAGGCGTCGAAGCCGTGGGGCGCCCCCGGGTAGACGTGCAGCTCGGTAGCGACACCGGCATGGTTGAGACGCTGCGCATACGCGATGTCCTCGTCGAGGAAGCCGTCGAGTGTGCCGACGGCGATGTGCGCGGGCGGGAGGCCGGCGAGATCGGTGGCGCGGGTCGCTGCCGCGTAAGCGGGGACGTCACCCCCGAAGAGCGACCCGAGGTACGCGCTCCAGCCGAAATGGTTGCTGGCCGGGGCCCAGATCGGCACCTCCCACTTGCTCGACTCGGTCGTCATCGTGTCGTCGATCATCGGATAGATCAGGAGCTGGAACGCAAGCGGGATCTCGCCGCGATCGCGGGCCAGCAGCGCGAGGCCGGCCGCCAGCCCACCGCCCGCGCTGGCACCGGCGATGCCGAGGCGTGACACGTCGATGCCGAGCTCGTCGGCATGCTCGTACGTCCATCGTAAGCCCGCATAGCAATCGTCCAGCGGCCCCGGATACGGCGTCTCGGGCGCCTTGCGATAGTCCGTCGACACGACCACGCAGCCGAGGCTCGGGCACCAGCGGTCGAACGTCGGGTCGCTCAGCTCGATCGCTCCGGTGACGTAGCCGCCACCGTGGATGTAGAAGATGCACGGCAGCGGGCCCTCTGCGGCCTTGGTCCGGTAGACGCGCACGCGGACGTCGGGATCACCTGTCGTGCCAGGGACGAGCACGTCGGTGCGCGCAACAGCGTTGGACAGAACGAAGGTGTCGGCGAGTGCGAGCCGTGCTGTGCGGATCCCGGGCAACTTCTCGACCGAAAGGTCCATGGGGACCAGTGGCGTTCGCCGCAGCGCCTCGGCGATCTCCGGGTCGAGAAGGCGGTCGATGTCGATCTGGGGCATC
>JAYUDQ010000247.1:0-2176 GCA_043739745.1 Acidimicrobiia bacterium
CAGGACCTTGCGGCCTTCGTCCATGCCGCGGACGATGGAAACGAGGCTCGTCGGTGCGTACTGCGCGCCGGCCTTGCCGAAGTTCCCCGTGAGTAGCCACACGAGCTTCTCGAGGTAGCTGCACAGCGTGGAGTGGAGCGACATCTGCACACCGAGGTCCTCGAAGACGGCAACGCTCGCGGCCCCTGCGATGCGACGGGCGGCGCCGCGTAGGAGCGACTCGTCGATGCCGCAGATGCGGGCGTAGTCGGCGACCGGGATCGTGCCCAGAGCGGCGGCGACGTCGTCGTAGCCGCCCGTGTGCTGATCCACCCAGCCCCGCTTCACGAGGCCCTCCTGGACGATCACGGCCCCCAATGCAGCGAGGCACCAGGCATCCGTGCCGGGCTTCACCTGGAGGTGGAAGTCGGCGAGGTCGGCCGTCTCGGTCCGGCGCGGATCGATCACGATCATCGAGCGCTCGGGGTCGGACGAGATCTCCTTCAGTGTGGTGCGGGCGTGGGGCATGCCGTGGGACTGCCACGGGTTCTTGCCGACGAACACCGCGACCTCGGTGTGCGCAAAATCGCCACGCACGTTGGCCGCGAGCATCTTGGCGTTCACCCAGAACTCGCCGGTCTTCTCCTGCGAGAGCGCGTTGGCCTTGTAGCGGGCACCCAGGGCTCGGAGCGTCGAGCCGCTGTACGACCCGCCAAGGTGGTTCCCCTGGCCGCCGCCGCCGTAATAGAAGATCGACTCACCGCCGTGGGTGTCGCGCACGGCTTTGAAACCGTCGGCCACCTCCCGTATCGCCGTCTCCCAGTCGATCTCCTCGTACGAGCCATCGGCGCGGCGACGCAGCGGCGCGGTGATCCGGTTGGTGCCGTTCTGGTAGTGGTCGAGGCGAAGGGCCTTCTCGCACGTGTAGCCCTTCGAGGCCGGGTGGGCCTTGTCACCGCGGATGCGCTCGAAGCGGCGGGGAAGGCCGAGGGGTTCGCCCGAAGTGGCATCGCCGGTATTTGCGCCGTGCCCCAATCGCACTTCGATGCCGCAGTTGCACTCGCACAGGATGCAGGCAGTGGGCTTCCACTCGCTCTTCACTGCGACGGCCTCATTCGTGGTCATGCTGTCTCCTCGTGCAGTGAGTTCAATGAACAGACGAACATAGGTGGTGGCCCGTCGCCTCGTCAAGCGGTGGCTGCGATGATGAGCTGCATGTCATCCGGGGGAACCGTAGAAGCAGTTGTGGCCGTGATCGGGGCCGGTTCGTGGGGCACAACCGTCGCCAGCCTCGCGGCCCGCAACGTGCCCACGGTGCTGTGGGCCCGCAACGGCGACGTCGCCCGCGAGATCAACAACCTGCACACCAACGGCACCTATCTCGCCGGCTACGGCCTTCATCCCGATCTGCGGGCGACGCACGACCTCGAGGCCGCGGTCTCGTCCGCGGACATCGTGATCATGGGTGTGCCCTCGCACGGCTTCCGGGGCGTACTGCGGGACGTCGCCCAGCACATCCGGCCCGGAACGCCGATCGTGAGCCTGACCAAAGGCGTCGAGCAGGGCACGCGGCTGCGTATGACGCAGGTGATCGCGGAGATGCTGCCGGGTCACCCTGTCGGTGTGCTCTCGGGCCCCAACCTGGCGAAGGAGGTGATGGCCGGCCACCCGGCTGCCTCGGTCATCGCAATGGCCGAAGAGGACATCGCGTTGCGGGTGCAGGCGGCGGTGAGCTCGCCGACGTTCCGGGTGTACTCCAACCCCGACCTCATCGGGGCCGAGATCGGCGGCGCGTTCAAGAATGTGATCGCGGTGGCCGCAGGCATCGTCGACGGGCTGGGCTTCGGCGACAACAGCAAGGCGATGGTGATCACCCGCGGGCTCGGCGAACTGGCCCGGTTGGGGAGCGCCCTCGGTGGGCACATGATGACGTTCGGCGGCCTTGCCGGCCTCGGCGATCTCATCGCGACCTGCAACAGCCCGCAGAGCCGCAACCGCTTCGTCGGCGAGCAACTCGGTCGCGGCCGCACCATCAGCGAGATCGTCACCGAGATGAACATGGTGGCCGAAGGTGTGAAGTCGGCCGGGCCGGTCGACGAACTGGCCAAGGCGAACGGGCTGGATCTTCCGATCGTGGAACAGGTTGCCGCCATCGTGCTGAAGGGCGTCACCGCGGCCGAGGCCATGGCCGCGCTGC
>JAYUDQ010000248.1:0-2175 GCA_043739745.1 Acidimicrobiia bacterium
GTCTACGACATCGGCATCGACGCGCTCGGTGCCATCCGGCGGGCCAAGACCGAGTCGAAGCGGTCGATGCGGACACCGGTCGACTCCCTCACCGTCGCCGACACCGCGGCCCGCATTGCTGCATTCGTGCTCGTCGCGCGCGATGTCGCCGAGGCAGGGGTCGTGATGGTCATGCCCGAGACGAAGGTGGCTGACGCACCGGCGTTCACGGTGCGCCTCGAGGAGCCGGTGGCGACGAGCTAGCGGCGCTACGGCCTTACCGGAGCGGAGTCACCGACCATGAGCCCCTCGACTGCGTCAAGCACGGCCACGTCGTCATTGTGCGAGTGCGTGAACCCGAGCTCGCGCTCCCGAGCCACCGTCGACTGCGAGCGAAGCGCCACGATGTAGGCGCGGCGGTAGCTGTCGTCCGAGGTGTTGCCGCCCGAACCGTGCAGCACGCCTTCGCCGTGGACCGTGATGTCACCCCTCGAGATCGGTACGTGCACCATGACGTCGTCGGGGCGCAGGTCGGTGAGCAGCGTGTGGCTCTTGCTCCGGTCGTCGTGCAGCGGACGATGTGGGCGAACGGGCTCACGGTGGCTGCCAGGAAGGAACTGCATGCACCCGTTCTCTAGCGTCGAATCGTCGACGGCAAGCCAACAGGTGGCGGTGCGGCGGTCGTCCGTGTCGATCCAGTACGCCTGGTCCTGATGCCAGTTGAAGACGGCCTCGGGTCGGCCCGGAGACTTTGCGAGGAGCTGGTCGAAGTCGATGGCCATGCCCTCCCCGCACAGCTGACGGGCGATCGACTCGGCCCGCCGCTCGAAGACGTTCCCCTGCCACCGCGGGTAGTAGCGACGCGGCAGCATCACGTTGACGATGGCGTAGCCCGAGGGATCGGTACCGTGCTCGCCCGTTGTCATGTCGTTGAAGTCCTTGCCGGCCACGGCGATCTCGCGGCGCAGGAACCGGTCGTACACGGTCGAGATCTCCGCCAGCTCATCGTCGCTGACGACTCCTTCGAGGTGGATGTAGCCGTCCCGTCGAAAGCGCTCACGCTCCTCGTCGCTCACCACATAGACATCGTCACGGCGCCGGTCGTCGCCGCGGTTCGGGGAGGCGAGTGCCATTGCTATAGCCAAGCCGCGTCGGCGCGGAACGTGCAAACGGCCTCACTCACGCATGGCTGGACTCACGCATGGCATCACTCACGCATGGCTGGCGACAAGCTCGTTCCCTGCCTCGCGTGACAGCGGTGGCGTCTCGCGCTCGACGAGTTCGATCACCCGGCTCCATACCTCCGAAAGCGTGGCCAGCTCCTGGTCGGTCATGTGGCCGAGGAGGTAGCGCTGGACGCCTTCTGCGTGCCTCGGTCCCGAGTCAACGAGGGTCCGTCGGCCCTCTGAGGTCAGCACGGCCCGGAAGCCGCGCTTGTCCTCCAAAGCCCGCTCCCTACGGACCAGTCCGAGCGAACTGAGCCGGTCGACGCAATGCGACAGCCGACTCTTGGAGTGCAGACTGAGCTCGGCCAGCTGCGTCATCCGCACGCCTTCCGCCGGACCTTCCGAAAGCGCAGTGAGCACCCCGAAGTCGGCCAGTGAGATACCCGCCTCATCGTCGAGCTCTCGGTCGAGCTGCGCCAGAAGCTTGGTGTTGGCCCGCAGCATCAGCCGCCAGGACTGGCCTTCCTCGGACGTAAGTGATCTCGCTGTCATCATGGTGAACTCTCGTTGGTAGCCTCGCTCGTTCGTGTCGACTACCCCGATGGCTCCCCGACCAAACGTCTCCGTCACGCCCGAGCCGCGACGCGAGGCGCTGGCGTACGTCATCGCCGTAGTCATCCTGATCGTGGGGGGAGCGATCGTGCGGACTCCGATACTGAACTGGATCTGCGGGCCGGGCATCGTCGTGGCATGCGTAGCGCTGCTCGGTCCGAGATTCACTCGCGAGAAGCCGCGATCGCGTGAGGGTCGCCGCACGTGAGTTGGGCGGCTCACGAGCTCGAGAGCTACGTGATCCAGAAGCACGTGAAGGCGAAGGTCAGCTACGTCGCCATTCTGCTGGGCTGCCTCTTGCCCGATCTTTTCACGAAGCTCCCGGTCTACGGCCTGCACATCGGCAAGCTCACCTTCATCAAGGCCGCGTTCCCGGCGAAGTACCACCGCGGCTGGCCTGGCGTCGGGCCGACGCACT
>JAYUDQ010000249.1:0-2169 GCA_043739745.1 Acidimicrobiia bacterium
TGTGGAGAAGTCGCATGAAGCGTATCCAGTCGACCATCTTTCTCACCGCGCTCGCGCTATCGTTGAGTGGCATGGCGTTCGCGCAGGGCGGCGCTCCAGCCGACACGTCCAAGATGAAGGAAACGCGTTCCGAGGAGATGAAGGAAGAGAAGATGGAGGCCAGGCCGCATCACCGTGCCCCCAAGATGGCCAGGACGCCGGCGGTCAACATCAACTCGGCGTCCAAGGAAGACCTGATGAAGCTGCCGGGCATCACGGGCGACATGGCCGACAAGATCGTTGCCGGAAGGCCCTACACGTCGCGGAAGCAGTTGGTTTCGAAGAAGATCCTGACTGCGGCCGAGTTGCGCATGATCAAGGCGAAGGTGACTGCCAAGTAGTAGGTCGCCTGGACCGGGCACCCTCCATCACGGTTAAGTGCGCCGCGAGCCAAAAGGTTCGCGGCGCCGTGGTTCGGAGGGCATCGATTCCGGAGCGATCCACGGCGAGGCTTTGCAGGGGCATCACGATCCGGGGCGGCTCGGGTCACACGTGTTGCGCAGCTGCCGCATCGGCGCGCGTCGCGAACTGGTCATGATCTTCGAGTGATTGGGTTCCAAGGTTTCCGGCCACTCTGGCACGCGCGCTGCACTACTGCGCCGCCGCCGCAATCGTCCCGGTCCACCAGGATCCGGCACAACTCAGGAGGATCACAGATGTTGACATCCCGTCGGCAGAATTTCGTTCGCCTGCTCGCCCTTACAGCGGCCGCAGCGCTCGTCATCGGCATGCCTGCCATCGCGGCGGCGGAGGCTCCGGCCAGTGCCGCGTCGTCGGCCGGCTCCTCGTCCGCTCTCAAGAAGAGGCACGCCCGGGCGGGCGCGGCGGAGGAACAGCGCCAGTTGAATATGCACGTCCAGAAGCTGACCGAGGGTCTCAAGCTGAGCGACGATCAGGCGACCAAGGTGAGAGCGATCCTGCAGGGGCGCGCGACCCAGGCGAAGGAACTACGCGCCAAGTTCAGGGGTGAGGCTGCTACGCCCGAGAACCGGGCGGCGCTCGAGAAGGCATACAGGGAACTGCACGCGGACACCGACACCAAGCTCGCCGCGGTACTCACCGCCGAACAGCTGACCGAGTATCGGAAGATCAGTGCCGAGCACATGAGGACCATGGGCGCGAAAGAGGAGAAGGAGGAGCCCAAGGAAGGCAGCAAGTAAACGCCAGACGCCTGGGTTCGAACAATGCCGGCTGCTTAGATACACGGCCTCCGGGATTGCAGAACTCGCGACTATCGGCCACGGACGCGCACGATTCCCGCAGCGTCGCGCGTCAACACTGACCCAAGAGAGTCAACCTGCACCCCGAACGTCGCTGCTCCCCCGTTCTCGATCCGGAGGCGATGCGGGCAACAGCCGACACGGGGAGCACGACCAACAGGCCCTCGCCGCCATAAGAGCTCGTGGCCACCACGAGCAACAGATCGAGGATGCCGTCCCCGGTGACATCGGCGGGAGTGGCGCGGACCAGTCCCTCCTGTGAGGCGTAGATTGCGGTCTGCAAGAACTGGAAGTTTCCCAGCCCGTTCCAAATGACGAGCTGTGCGGAGTAGCCCGAGCCACCGGAGAGCACGAGGTCGGGGATGCCGTCGTGATCGAGATCGGTGATCGAGTTGAGCTTGAAGTCACCGCCCGGGTCGAAAGTGATGGCGCTGCCGAAAGCACCGCCGCCCAGTCCGGGCAGGATCGTGATCGCGCTGCCGTAGGATTGGGTCACGACGAGATCGCGGAAACCATCCGCGTTGAGGTCGGCGGACTGGGCATCCGAGGGCGTGACCGGGAGCTCGATGTTCCCGCTCGAGCCGAAGCGCAGGCCGTCCTGCCCATACACCACAGCGCTACGCCATCGAGACCCGCGGTGGCAACGTCGAGCACTCCGTCGCCATTCAACGGTGCGGGACGGGCGGGCGCCCGAGTCACGCGAGCTGAGCGTCAGCACCCGGCTCGCGCAGGTCCAGATGTCGAGCTGTTTCGCCAGCTTCTTCACCCACGGACGTTGGATCTGCCGCTTCGATGAGTGCGCACCCGTGGGAAGATTGCGGAACCACTTCCCGTTGTGACCCACATGGATCCGATGATCCTCTTCGATCCACTCGAAGCCGGGGGCGCATTCGCTGAGCATGCGACGAAT
>JAYUDQ010000250.1:0-2167 GCA_043739745.1 Acidimicrobiia bacterium
CCTCGACGTGCCCGCCTCCGGCCGCCATGAGGTTCTTGTACCAGTTGGGTGTCTGTGGGTTCCCGCCGTTGGAACCGATGACCACCAGGTCTTCACCTCGGCGAACCAACATCAGCATCACCGGCCGAGATTCGCCGCTGGTCCTCCCGACCACGTCGAGCAGGAAGGTCGTTTGCCGAACAGCTTGTTGCCCTTGGTGCCCCCGCTAGGTGAGTGGTGTCTTTCTCGGTAGGCCGTTCGTCGATTCGCGTTGTGTGGCCGGATCGAAAAGAATGGGGTCATGACGGTTGGATCGACCCCTAAACAGGCTGACTTGTTACGTGGCTCGGCGAGCGTGATCGCTGATCGGGTGAAGCCGGACTCGATCTGGGGTTTGATGCACCGCGAGGGTCACCGGATCTTTCCTGACGAGTTGTTCGCGGACTTGTACTCGGTGCGGGGCCGCCGCTCGGTGCCACCTCAGGTGCTGGCCACGGTGATGGTGCTCCAGAAGTTGTATGGCAAATCGGATCGGGAAGCGGTCGAGTGTTTCGAGTTCGATGTGCGCTGGAAGTACGCGGCGGGCGGGCTCGACATGGACTTCCCGGGGTTCTCGCACACGGTCTTGGTGGACATGCGCGCCCGGTTGGCACGCTCGGATCGGCCGCAGCGGATCTTCGAAGCGGTGCTCGAAGCAGCGAAAGCGGCCGGCCTGGTTTCTCAGCGTCGGGTGTTGGACTCCACTCCGTTGTATGACGCGGTGGCGACAATGGACACGGTCACGCTGATCCGTTCCGCTATCCGGGGACTGCTCGGCGACGCGGACGGCGGTCTCGAAACCGAACTTCGTGCAGCGATCATCAGCGGTGATCTCTACGGGTCGAACGCGAAACCGCAGATCGATTGGGATGACGCCGAGGCCCGCGCCGCGCTGATCGATGTGGTGGCCCGTGACGGGTTCGGATGTCTCGAAGTACTCCACGGTCGGGTCCTCGACCCGGTCGTGCACCAGGCCGGCGAACTGTTGGCGACCGTGTTGGGCCAGGACATCGAGGAAGGCGAGAACGGAATGTTCCGTATCGTGTGGGGCGTCGCCCGGGACCGGGTGATCTCCACGGTCGATCCCGACGCCCGCCACGGCCACAAAACCCAGGCCCGCGGCTTCGATGGTTACAAGGGTCATGTGGCCGCGGACCCTGACAGCGAGATCATCACGAACACCGTTGTCAGCCCCGGCAACGCCGGCGACGCGTCAGTGGCCCAGGACCTCATCGTTGATCTCGTTGAAGACGACACCGACACGACCGACACCGACGCGACCGACACCGACGCGAAGGGCACCGAGGGCGAGGGCACGAAGGCGAAGGTGTACGGCGACGCCGCGTACGGCACCGGCGAGTTTCAACAGCACCTCAACGACAACAACATCGAGTCGGCCTGTCGCACCCAGCCACCCGCGCCGCGCCCGGGCGGACTGTTCAACAAAGACCTCTTCGTGATCGACCTCGACAACGACACGGTGACCTGCCCCGCCGGGGAGACCACCGACATCGAACGCGACGCCAACAACGACGGCACCGCCCGCTTCGCCGAGGCGTGTGCGACCTGTCCGATGCGTAAGAACTGCACGACCTCCAAAGCAGGACGGACCGTCAAGATCGGTCGTTACGAAGCCGCTCTCGCCGAAGCCCGCGAGCAACAAGCCAACCCGGAATGGAAAGCCGACTACCGGGCGGTCCGACCGAAGATCGAACGCAAACTCGGACACCTCATGTTCCGTCGTCACGGCGGACGACGAGCACGAGTACGAGGCCAAACCAAAGTCGATGCCGACTTCAACCTCCTCGCCGCCGCCCACAACCTCAACCGCCTCGCCGCGCTCAAAGTCCGATACGGCAGGTCAACCGGATGGGCGCCAGCCACCTGAAAAGCCCGGCGAGGGCCACAACGGCCACCGGGGAGCACTGCAGTGGCCACCTCAGCCCACCGCAAAGTGAATCGCCCGACATCCACCACCGGCGAACTCCCAACACCAGCCCTCCCGATGCCCAAAACACGAGATCACATCAGACCCGTCCCCCGGACACCCCCATTTTCGACCACTCACCTAGGGCGACGGCCGTACGGTGCGCATATGCAGGAAACCTCTCGAGAGAGCGATCAAACGCTTGCGACTTCGGGGGCAGAG
>JAYUDQ010000251.1:0-13949 GCA_043739745.1 Acidimicrobiia bacterium
GGATGTGCTCGGCGGCGTCGATCAGGGTGACGTGCTCCCATGCACACGCCGAGAGGAGGTGATCACCGATCCAGCGTCCGACGCCGCCCGCGGCACCGATCACCACGAGGTTCCGGGGTGGCGTGATCGGGTTGTCGATCGTGGCGGCGATCGTGTTGTAGGCGGTGGGGTGTCGGTCAGGCACGGCCCGGTCACGCTACCGAACGCGTCGGGTGCGCTTCGGGCACTTCTACGGCACTGGGCGTCCGGCTCAGAACAGGAAGCGCACCGCACCCTCGATGAGGCCGTAGGCCACGATCACTGCGCAAATGACGCCGAATCCGACGAGCGTGTGGCCGATCAACCGCCGACGCAGCGGGGCACGGACACCGGCGGTGGCTCGCACCCGCTGGATCGCGTCCCACATGCCCGGCGGCAACTGGGCGCAGCGGCGCCGGCGCTCGGCCCACGCGAACGGCCACAGCAGGACGGCGATCACGATCGGGACGCGCAGAACCGCCAAGCGCCACATCGTCGCCATCGTCCGATTTGCCGGGCCTTCGCGTAGGAAGGAGTCGGCATGGCCGACCATGGCCCGCATGTTGTCGGTGTCGCCGGGCGACTCGACGATCAGGTTGCGGGTGATGGCCATCGCCTCCTCGGCCTTCCCGCGCAGGCGCAGCACGAGGGCAAGGTTGAAGCGAGCGGCAGAGCGTTCGGGGTCGAGGGCGAGCGCGGAGCGCAGCACGTCCTCCGCCTCCGGGAGCTTCTTCGAACGCAACAGCGCGAAGCCGAGCGCCTCCTGGGCGGCGGCCGATTCGGGGTCGAGCTCGACGGCTCGGCGTCCGGCCTCGACCGCGTCGCGGTGCTTCCGGGCGCCGGCGAGCATCTCGGCAAGCAGCCGATGCGAGGCCGCTGCATCGGGAGCGAGCGAGGCGGAGCGGTGGGCCGCATCGAGTGCATCGCGCGGCTTGCCGAGTGCGCGCAAGGCGACCGAGCGGATGCGATGCGGGAGCGCCGCCTCGGGTTGAAGCGCGGCGGCGCGCGACGCGGTGTCGAGCGCGGCCTTCGGCGCCCCGGCGCCGAGCTGCGCAAGCCCAAGGGTGACGATCGCCTCGTAGTGCTCCGGATCGATCGTAAGCGCGCGTTGCATGAGGGCAACGGCGTCGTCGTAGCGTCCGATGGCGCGCAGCGCGTCGGCCCGGGCGACTAGCGAACCGATCGATTCGGGGTTCATCCCTGACCGCGCCGGCCCTGCTTCTTCCTCTCGGCGTTGTATGCGAGCAGATCGTCGTACTCACCCGAGGCGTTGGCGAACGTCGCATAGTTGTCCGCGGTGTCGAACCACGGACCTGTCGACGACCGCACCTCTTTCAGCGCGGCCCGCAGGTCGTGGTTGCCGATCGGGCGCACGGCGCCGGCCTTCAGCGATGCGGCGAGCGCGAACTGCGACGCGCTGTCGCACAGATGGGCAAGGTCGGCGCCGGAGTAGCCCGCCGTCAACGCGGCGATGGTCCGGAGATCGAGGTCGCTGGCCACCGGCCGGTCCGCGCAGTGGGCGAAGAGGATGGCGAGGCGGGCGGGCTCGTCGGGCGGGAGGACGAGAACGGTCCGGTCGAAGCGGCCGGGCCGGCGGAGCGCGGTGTCGACGTCCCACGGATGGTTCGTGGCGCCGAGGATGAAGACGCCGTCGTTGCCGCCGGCGACGCCATCCATCTCGGCCAGCAGCTGGGCGACGACGCTGCGCATGCCTGTCGAGTGTCGCAGGTGGCTGCGCTTCTGGCCGATGGCGTCGACCTCGTCGAGGAACAGCACGCACGGTGCGGCCCGGCGGGCCGTTTCGAATATCTCGTGGAGGTTGCGCTCGGACGAGCCGATCCACATGTCGAGCACGTCGGACAGGCCGATGGAGAAGAACGCCGCCCCGAGCTCGCCCGCCAGAGCCTTCGCCAGGAACGTCTTCCCGCAGCCCGGCGGTCCGTAGAGGAGCAGGCCGCCGCGCATCGTGGCACCGAAGGCCCGTCGCAGCTCCTCATTGCGCATCGGGCCAAGGAAGGCGAGCTCAAGGCGCTCCTTCACAGCGGTCATGCCGGCGACGTCGGCGAGGGTGACGTTCGGGCGCTCGATGTCGGTGTCGTAGGTCAGGCCGTCGGCGGCGAGTTCGCTCGGGGCGTCGATCGACGGCTGCAACTGCGCAAGACCTGCGTTCGCCGCGCTCGGCGCGCCGGTCGCCGGTTGGAGGCTCGACAACAGCCGCTCGTACCCGCTCGCCGCCTGGGTCTCGCCGGTGAGGCCGGCCGCGAGGGCGGCGATCCCGAGTGCTTCGAGGTTCACCGGATCGTGCCCCAGCGCGGAGCGTGCGTGGTCGAGCGCGGCATCGGCGCGACCGGCGTCGACGAGCAGCTGCGCGAGATGGATCCGCAAGGCCACGTTGCCGGGTGCGGCGGCGACTGCGGCCTCGATGGCGGCGACAACCGACGGGTCCGAGCTCATCCGCGCAGGCTATCCAGGGGTCCGTCGCCAAGTGTCAGCCAACCGCCCCGCTTCGGCCGGCAGCCGACGACCCGCCCGGCATCGCCGCAGGTCAGGCGGCTGCCAGTGAATTGACCCTTTCGAAGCGGGGCGGATCGCTGACACCCCGGGGCGCAACCGGTCCGGACGCGAAACGAGTCCGGTCGGATCCGAACCCAGAGGGTACGGAAATGACCGGACTCGCGCGAGCCCAAAACGGGCAGAGAGTCAGTACCGGTAGGTCTCCGGCTTGAACGGGCCGCTGGGCGCGACGCCGAGGTAGTCGGCCTGCTCGTCGGTCATCGGCGTCAGCTTCACGCCCAATGCGTCGAGATGGAGGCGGGCCACCTTCTCGTCAAGCTTCTTCGGCAGCACGTAAACCGCGGTCGGGTACTCGGCCGTCTTGGTGAACAGCTCGATCTGGGCCAGCACCTGGTTCGAGAACGAGCACGACATCACGAAGCTCGGATGGCCAGTAGCGCAGCCGAGGTTCACGAGCCGGCCCTCGGCCAGCACGATGACGCAGTGGCCGTCGGCGAAGCGCCACAGGTCCGTGCCCGGCTTCAGCTCGTCACGTTCGACGCCCGGGAAGCGGGCGAGGCCGGCCATGTCGATCTCGTTGTCGAAGTGGCCGATGTTGCAGACGATCGCGTTGTGCTTCATCTGGCTCATGTGCTCGGCGGTGATGATGCCGGTATTGCCGGTCGCGGAAACGTAGATGTCGGCCGTATCGAGCATGTCCTCGATGGTGAGGACCTGGTAGCCCTCCATCGCCGCCTGCAGCGCGTTGATCGGGTCGATCTCGGTGACGATGACCCGAGCTCCCTGACCCTTGAGCGACTGCGCACAGCCCTTGCCGACGTCGCCGAAGCCGCAGACGACGGCCGTCTTGCCGCCGATCATCACATCGGTGGCGCGGTTTATGGCGTCGACAAGCGAGTGGCGGCAGCCGTAGAGGTTGTCGAACTTCGACTTGGTGACCGAGTCGTTCACGTTGATGGCCGGGAACATCAGCTCGCCGCGCTCGTGCATCTGGATGAGGCGGTGCACGCCGGTGGTGGTCTCCTCGGAGACACCCTTGATGGCCGGGGCCATGCGGCTCCACTTGGTGGGATCTTCCCGGAGCGTCTTGGCCAGTAGCTGCAACACGATGGCGAACTCGGCGCTCGACGCCTCGCCCGCATCGGGCACCTTGCCTGCCTTCTCGAACTCGACGCCCTTGTGGAGCAGCATCGTGGCGTCGCCTCCGTCGTCGAGGATCATGTTCGGACCGGTGTTGCCGTTGGCGTCCGCCGGCCACGTCATCATCTGGTCGGTGCAGAACCAGTACTCCTCGAGCGACTCGCCCTTCCAGGCGAAGACGGGGACGCCCTTCGGGTTCTCGACGGTGCCCTCGGGGCCGACGGCGATGGCCGCGGCGGCGTGATCCTGCGTGGAGAAGATGTTGCAGCTGGCCCAGCGCACCTCGGCGCCGAGCTCCGTCAGCGTCTCGATCAGCACCGCCGTCTGGATCGTCATGTGCAGCGAGCCCGAGATGCGGGCTCCCTTGAGCGGCTTGAGCGGCCCGTACTCCTTGCGGATGGCCCGCAGGCCGGGCATCTCGTGCTCAGCGAGGTGGATCTCCTTGCGGCCGAAGGGAGCCAGGGAAAGATCGGCGACCTTGAAGTCGCGATCGGTGGCGGGGGTCCGCGTGGAAGCAGTCATGAGTGGTTCTCCGGGTTCGTGTGGCAGGCCGCGACCACATCGGGCCGGGCTTGCGGTGCAGTGACTATGCAGTAGCTCGGAGTCGGCCCCGAACCCGGGGTGACAGCCACATGGGCCCGACCAGCCTGGCAAGTGTACCGGCCGCGCGCCCGGAGCGGCGATAGGCAATCCGAACCTACGATTCGATGCCGAGATGGTCGAGCAGCGCAAGGCAGTCCGCCGCCGAGTCCCAATCGGTGAACGGCGTGCCGTCGTCGACAGTTCCTTCGTGGTCGCGCTCGACCCACGTGACGACACGGTGGCGCGGGACAGGTGCGTTCAACGCACACGACCGGCGAGCCCCGACCCACAGGATCGACCTTGCGAGCGAGGACGGGTTCACACGCGTCAGAGCGCGACCGTCGCTGGTCCAGAACGACGAAGGCGATGCACGAAAGCGCCTGAACCCGGCAGTTCGTGCGATCAGGATGACCTCAACGGCGGATCGAGGTCATTCGAGGGGTCCTTGCGCGCAGGACCGCCTGAGGGTTGATCCTGTGGCGAGCGCGCGAGCGAGCGACCCGGGCGCGGGCTCGCGGCGGACCGCAGGGAAAGCGCAGCGCTACCGGACGTTGGCGAGGCCGGTGATGAGCGAGACGACTTCGGCCACGTGCGTCGAGCACTCGTCCTCGTTCGAGGCCTCGAGGTTGAGGCGCAGCAGCGGCTCGGTGTTCGAGGCGCGCAGGTTGAACCACCACGATCCGAAGTCGACCGTGAGCCCGTCGAGGTGGTCGATGGTCGCATTCCTGCCCGTGTACGCGCTTTCGATGCGCTCGACCACGGCCTTCGGGGAGGCGACCTTCGTGTTGATCTCGCCCGAGCCGACATAGCGTTCGAACGGCTTGCGCAACTCGCTCAGCTTGGCCCCCTCGCCCGCTTCGGAGAGGAGCTGCAGAACGATGAGGGCGGCGATGATGCCCGAGTCGGCCCGGTAGTTGTCCCGGAAGTAGTAATGGGCGGAGTGCTCGCCGCCGAAGACGGCGTCGGTCTCGGCCATCACGGACTTGATGAAGCTGTGCCCGACCCGGGTGCGGACCGGCACGCCGCCGCACTCACGGATGACCTCGGGGACGGCCTTCGAGCAGATGCAGTTGTAGAGGACCGTGGCGCCGGGGTTCCGGGACAGGATCGCGGCCGCCACCATCGAGGTCGTCGTCGAACCGGAGATCGGCTGGCCCCGCTCGTCGACCAGGAACACGCGGTCGGCGTCGCCATCGAACGCGAGCCCGATGTCGGCACGCACCGCGGTGACGCGGTTCTGGAGGTCGCGGAGGTTCTCGGGCTGGATCGGATCAGCAGGATGGTTCGGGAACGTGCCATCGAGCTCGCCGTACATGACCTCGAGGTCGAGCGGCAGCTGCCCGAGGACGGCCGGCACGACGAGGCCGCCCATGCCGTTGGCCGTGTCGGCGACGACTTTCAGCGGGCGGATCTTGGCCGGATCGATGAACGAAAGCGCGTGCGTCGCAAACGCATCGAGCAGCGACTGCTCGGACCGCTGCCCCGAGCCCGTGCCGAACGCGACGTCACCATCGAGCAGGGCCGCCGCGATGTCGCGGATCTCGGTGAGCCCGGTCTCCTCGCCGATCGGCTTCGCCCCGGCCAGGCACATCTTGACGCCGTTGTACTGCGGGGGGTTGTGCGAGGCCGTGAACGTGACGCCGGGGATGTCCAGCATTCCGCTGGCGAAGTAGAGGAGGTCGGTTGAAGCGAGGCCGATGTCGATCACGTCGACGCCCTCGCCGAGCGCGCCCTCGGCAAACGCGGCGGACAGCTCGATGCCCGACGGACGCATGTCGCGGGCCACCACGATCCTCGCGGCACCGGTGAAGCGGGCGAACGCCGCACCGACGGCGCGGGCCGTCGTCGGGCTGAACTGGTCGGGAACGATGCCCCGCACGTCGTAGGCCTTGAAGATGGCCGACAGCGCCTCGAGCGCGGTGCCGGACTTCGGGCTCTTCTGAGGGCCGGACTGCGGGCCGAGATCGGGGGCGGCAGGGCTGGGGGTCATCGGTCTCTTCTCCTGCGCATCGTTCCACCGGACCGCGCCATTCGCGGGTAGTGCGACATGAGCGCTCACGGGTTGCGCGGTCCGGGTCGAGAACGGTAGCCGACGCCGATGACCGCAGGTTCCGGCCCGGAGGCCTCGGGTTCCGGTCGTCAGCCACGCACGGGTTTAGGCTTCCATCCCATGCTGTCGAGCGACTCCCGGGTCAAGTCCGCCCCTGATCCGGTCGATGCACCAGAGGTGCATCGCCATTCAGTCGTGATCAATGGTTCGCAGGAATCCACCGACGTGACGTCGAGCCCCGCCCGGGATCCGTTGGCGCGCGTGGGTTTGTTCGTGATCGCCGCGGCGACGATCATCCTGTTCTGGAAGCTCCACGGGTTCAAGCTGCCGTCGGAGATCGACCGCGAACGGGCACAGAACCTGATCAACACCGGCAAGTCGGCCACGGGAAAGCTCCCACGCACCACGCTGTGGACCAGCATCACCGACTGGATCACCCCCTGGAACTGGGGACGCGCCGACCTCCTCAAGAACTCGACCGCCACCGGCGGAGACATGGGCGCCCACATCTGGACCCCCGATGTCGTCAAACGCTCCATCCTCACCAAGGGCCGCCTCACGGGCTGGTCGAACGATTGGTACCGAGGCATGCCCGTCCTCGGCTTCTACTTTCCGCTCCCGTCGCTGATGATCGCCTTCCTCTCGTTCATCCTCCCCTACGGCATCGCGTTCAAACTCATCACCGTCGCCGGCATCTGCTCCATCCCGACCACCGCCTGGGCGGCCGGCAGACTCGCCGGCCTCAAACGACCCATCCCGGTACTCATGTCGCTCGCCGCCGTCGTGTTCGTCCTCGGACGCAACTACGACCTCCAGATCTACGGCGGCAACATCTTGTCCACCATGGCCGGAGAATTCTCGTTCTCCATCAGCCTGAGCCTCGCCATCCTCTTCCTCGGACTGTTCACCAACGTCCTACGCACCGGACAGATGCGCGGCCGCGCCGCCCTCGTCCTCGCGGCCACGGGGCTGTGCCACCTCCTGCCCACCATGTGGGTGCTCCTCGCCTCCTTCACCCTTCTCCTCACCCACCTCGATGGCCGCCGTCTTCGTCCGAAGAACACTCGCCTCCTGTTCAGCGTCCTCGGAGGCGGCACCTTCGTTGCCGCCATCGCCGCCATCGCCGTCAGCCCCAAGGCCGCCATCGTGGTCCTCGGCGCCACCGTCTTCGGCCTCGCCGTCGCCGACCAGATCAAAGGCCTGTTCGGACTCACCCAGCTCCGGGACGCCGTCCTCGTCCTCGGCTTCGGTGGCGCCACGGCCGGCTTCTGGCTCATCCCCTTCGCCTCCAACCTCGACTACTCCAACGACATGGGTTGGGAGAAGATGCGCCTGTACGTCGCCAACCTCTTCCCGTTCTGGGCCAAGAAGCCACCCGGCGATGCCGGCCTCATCGCCATCGCCATGATCCTCGCCATCATCGGCGGCATCGCCGCACTCCTCTCCCTCGGCCGTGCCATGACCGCCCGAGCCAAAGCCAACGGGGGCTGGTCACCTCTGCTCTTCCCCGTTGCGACGTTCCTGTCGTTGCTGATCGCGATCCTCGTCGGCGCCATCCACGCCAGCTTCGCCGTCGCCGTGTTCGCATTTGCCGGAGGTGTCCTCTTCACCTTCCTCATGGCCTGCGCGGCAACCGAGCCCATACCCGCAGCGCGTCTCGCCCAAGCCATCACCGTCGCCCTTCTCGCCGTCGCCGTGGTCACGCAGTGGGCGCACCATCCGGGTCGGATCGTGCTCGCCGCCATCCTCGCCATCATCACGGTCCTTGTGGTCGCGGCCTTCAACGGGCTCGAGTACGAACGCTGGCCGATGGCCATGCTGATCGTCGTCGGCGCATGCGTCTCGCTGTTCGTCCTCTCGCCGCAGTTCCGGCTGTGGAACGCCCGCGTGCTCCCGTTCTGGTTCTTCAGCATCCTCCTGCTCGCCGCCTACGGCGCCGTCGCGCTGACGCACGGTTTCAGTGCCGCATTGCGCTGGTACGGCGAGCCCCGCCGCACGTTCCGACGTGCTCCGGTGTGGGGCACCGTGGCCGCCAGCATCGCCGTGTTCATCGGTTCGGGAATGCCCCTCAACCTCGTCCCCGATCGGCTTCCGGTGCCGTCGGTGAAGAAGGGCCGCATCGGCATCCAGCAAGCGGTCAGATCGACCGATGCGAGCCCGGTCACCGGCTGGTCGGGCTACAACTTCAAGGGCTATGAAGGCCAAGCGGCATGGCCGGAGTACAAGGCCCTCATGGGCGAAGCCAACCGCGTCGGCAAGACCGTCGGCTGCGGCACGGCCATGTGGGAGTACGACGACGCCCGCCTCAACTCGTTCGGCACCACGCTGTCGCTGATGCTGCTGCCGTACTGGACGAAGAGCTGCATCGGCTCCGTCGAGGGCGTCTACTTCGAATCGTCCGCCACCGCACCGTCACACTGGCTCAACGCCGCACTCACCACCGCGCCGGCAGAGAACAACCCCGACGGCTCGAAGAAGACCAGCGGACCGTCGAACCCGCAACGCGACCTTCCGTACCACTCGTTCGCACAAGGCACCTACGAGATCGAGACCGGCATCCGCAAACTCGAGAAGTTCGGCGTCCGCTACTACATCGCGATGACCGAGATCTCCAAGAAACTCGCTGATGTGTCACCCCAACTGACAAAAGTCGGTGCCTCCGGCGTGTTCTCCATCTATCAGCTCAACAAGCACGACGTCGTCACACCGCTCACCGAAGAACCCGTCGTCGTCACCGGCATCAAACAGGACCAGAACGGCGGCTGGCTCGACGTGCAAGTCGACGCCTACAACAACGAAGCCACCTATCCCACCAACATGATGGCCAGCGGACCCACCGACTGGCAGCGCATCGCCGCCTCCGTCAAGAAACCCAAAGGCATCCGCACCTACGGCGTGGGCGTCACCATCAGCAGCTACCAACGCAAACCCCTCGCACCCGTCACCGTCACCAACATCAAAGAGAACAACGTCGACATCAGCTTCGACGTCGACAAGACCGGCATCCCCGTCGTCGTCAAGACCTCCTACTTCCCCAACTGGAAGGCTTCCGGCGGCAAAGGCCCGTACCGGATCATGCCCAACTTCATGGTCGTGATCCCCACCTCCAAACACGTCACGCTCCACTACGGCTACAGCCACGCCGACATCGCCGGCCATCTCGCCACCATCAGCGGCCTTGCGGGCGCATTCTGGCTCCATCGCAGCCGCAAGCGCACCCTCCTCGGCGACCGCGACGACAATCCCGAGGACACCGAACCCATCGATGAACTGACCGGCGACGCCGACACCGACGCCTTGCTGGCCGACGCCGATTCGATCGTGGACGACGAGCGCGAGCGGGTATTCGAGCCGGTCGGTTCGGCTGCGGCCGCGCCGGATCGGATCTCGGTGCCGGCCCCCTCGAACTGAGCCGGGCGATGTCCGCGTTGTCGGTGGCGCCATTGTCTCTGGGCTCGGCGGCCTCGGCGGCCCCGTCGGCCGACGAATCGGCGGTGGTCGAGGGCCGGCCCGTGGTCGAGGAGCAGAAGCCGAGCCCTCCGCACCGCCGCACCCTCGACCCGGCGATGGCCGGGGCCCGCGCCGGAGCGGTGCTGATCGGCGTTCTGACCGTCATCATCTTCCTGCGGCTCCGACCCGACCTCCTTCTCAGTTCGACCACCCCTACGGGTGGCGACAACGGTGCCCACATCTGGACGGCCGACTACGTTCGGCGAGAGCTCCTCCCGCACCTCCGGGCGACCGGATGGTCGAACGACTGGTTCTCGGGTGTGCCCGTGCTCGGGTTCTACTTCCCGTTCCCCACCTGGGTCATCGTCGCCCTGAGCTTCATCCTGCCGTACGGCATTGCGTTCAAGCTCGTGACCGTCGTTGGCATCCTCACACTCCCGGCGCTCTGCTACCGGCTGGGCGCGAAGGCGAAGCTTCCGGCCACGAACACGCTCTTCCTCGGGCTGGCCGCCATCCCGTTCCTCCTCCTGCGCCACTTCCGCATCCTCGGCGGCAACATCATGTCGACCATGGCGGGAGAGTTCTCGTTCTCCATCAGCCTCTCGCTCGTCGTGCTCTATGCCGGTCTGCTCATCGCCATGCTTCGCACCGGACGAGGCCGCGGGCGCACCGCGCTCGTGCTCGGGCTCGCGGCGCTCTCGCACATCGTGCCGACGCTGCTCGCGCTGTTCTTCACGGTCGGCGCAATGATCGCCTACGCCGATCGGGCGCGGTGGAAGCGTCAGCTACGCGACATGACTGCCGTCGGCGTCACCGGTATCGCCATCGCCGCCTTCTGGGTACTGCCGTTCGGGGCGAACCTCGCTTACACGAACAGCATGGACTACGAGAAGAACCGGCATTTCCTCAAGACCCTGTTCCCGTTCTTCCCCGGCTCGGCCACACTGCACACCCCGAGTGACACCGCCGCGTGGGCGTGCATCGCCCTCGTGCTCGCCGCTGTCGCGATCGTGGTCGGCTTCGCGCGGCGAGACCGCTTCATACGCGCACTTACGGTGACGATGGCCCTTTCCGGCGTCGGCTTCTGCATCTCCCCGCAGGGCGCAATGTGGAACAACCGCCTGCTTCCGCTCTGGTTCTTCTGCGCGTACCTGCTGAGCGGCCAAGGTGTCGTGGCCATCGGACGCCTGCTCGCGGGCGCATGGGCGAAGCGATCGGCTGCATCTGGCGTCGCAGTGCCTGTCCTGACCGGAGCTGACACGGCTGTCGCGCCCGAAGATGACACGGTTGACTCGGCCCCGACCGTGCGGACGAGGTCGGCACACAAGGCGCCGCGCGGCGCGTTCCGTCCAGTTGCGTTCGGCGCCGCGCTGACCTACGTCATCGCCGGCCCTGCCTTCGGCATCGTGCCGGGCGCGATCCCCGTCCCGGTCGTCGGCGGGGGCAGGCTCTCGTTCGACGCGCTGTCGTCCACGCATGACTTCAAGCAGTCGGGCCTCCCCTTCGCCTGGGCCGCAGCGAACGAGGATGGTGCCGAGCGGAAATCGGGCTGGCCCGAGTACAAGCGGCTTGTCGATGCCCTCGACGCGCTCCCGTCCGGCCGGGCTCTTTGGGAGTACGACAAGGGCATGAGCCGGTACGGAACGACGATGGCGCTGATGGCCCTACCGTTCTGGACCGAGTCGAAGATCCAGTCGAGCGAAGGCCTCTTCTTCGAAGCATCGGCCACGACACCGTTCCACTTCGTCACCGCGTCGCTGGTGACGGCAACACCCTCGAACCCGCAGCGACGACTCCCGTACCAGGGCTTCGATCTCGTGAAGGGCGTCGACCGGATGCGCCGCCTCGGCATGCGCTACTACGTCGCGTCCTCGCCCAAGGCACTTGCCGCAGCCCACACCAACCGCGAGCTCCGCATCGTTGCGAAGGCCGCGCCGTTCGAGGTGTTCGAGATCGCGGACAGTGCGGTCGTCGCGCCGCTCACCACCGAGCCGGTCGTCGCCACCGGCATCAAGGGCAGTCTCGATGGCGGCTTCATCGATCTCGGCCTCGCGGCGTGGACCGACCCCGGCCGATTCCCCGACACGGTCGCCCTCGACGGACCTCCCGCTTGGCAGCGGGCGAAGGTGACCGTCGATCTGACGCCCGGACTCAAGGGCAAGGCCAGCACGCGCGGAACCGGTGTGACCATTGCGCCGACAACAGCACGGGCGTTGCCCTCCGTGACGGTCCGCGACGTCAAGGTCGGTAACGAGCGCGTGTCGTTCTCAGTCGACCGCGTCGGGGTGCCCATCCTCGTGCGCATCTCGGCGTTCCCGAACTGGAAGGCGCACGGAGCGTTGGGCCCGTTCCGTGTCGACCCGAACTTCATGGTGGTCGTGCCGACACAGAAGGACGTACGGCTCGGGTTCGGCTACTCGGGCGCCGACCGGATGGGTTGGGCGTTCACCTTCGCCGGCGTGGTCGCAGGCCTTGCACTGTGGCGGATCGACCGCCGCCGTCGCACACTTCGCTGAGGTCTGACTCAGCGCTTCGTACGGCCCTCACGCCGTAGCGCGAACCACAGCTTCGCAAGCCCCCGCACTGATCGGATGATCCGCCCGGCGATCGGCGTACGGGCCGGCCGCGTCTCCTCGATGGTCACGCCGATCTCGCCGGTCAGGAACCCGGCCCGCTCGGTACGCAGCACGAGCTCGGTGTCGAACAGGTCGGTGCCGAACAGGCATCGCTCGGCCAGCGGCACCACGTCGGCGCGGCGCATCGCCTTCATGCCGTGCGTGTCCGAGACCTTGAGGCCGAAGCCGCGCCGGAGCAGGAACGTGAACACACCGGTGACGGCTTTGCGGGTCCAGTGCCGTGTGTCGTTGGCATCCTCACCCCGCTTGCTGGCCACCACGATCGACGGCCCGCCCGGTGCGGCAATACGTTCGAGGGCACGGTCGAGGAACGTGAGGTCGTAGAGGTCCACGTCGAAGTTGACGACGAAGGTCCCCTTCGACTGGAGGAGCCCCTCACGCAGCGCGAGCCCGTAGTCCGCCACCGGAATCGAAAGCGCGCGTACCTCCGGATACTCCGATGCGAGCTCGAGTGCAACTTCGCGCGTGCGGTCCTTCGACCCGTTCTCCACGACCAGCACCTCGAAATGCCGGCCGGCCGATCGCAAACCCTTCGTGACATCGGCGATCGCAGTCGGGAGGAACGTCTCCTCCTGATAGGCCGGGAAGACGATGGAGATCAGCGCATCGGAATTCCCCGTGCTCGAGGACGCTGCGGTTGGATCTGCGGCCATGGCGCGCCGAGTGTAGGAGGGCCGCCGGTAGGATCAGGACATGCTTCGCCGCCGTGCTGCCGCCCTCATCGCAACTACCTGCGTCTCGATGCTCGTGCTCGGCGCATGCTCCGGATCGGGTTCGTCCGGCAACGTGGCCACGACGCTCGCCGCCGGCACCGACACCGCAGCGGCAACGGGCCCAGCGCCTGGGGCAACCACCGGCACGGGTACGCCCAACGTGTCCCCGAACGCCGCCCCCGGCGCCACCACGGTCGACACGATCCAGTCCGGCGTCACCGGCACCATCGTCGATACGCCTGCTGACATCGTGCCCACCACGACGCCGACGACCTCGCCGCTGGCCAACGACTACGAGCCCGCATCGACAAACGTCAGTACCGTGCTGCAGGCCGTCGTCCCGAGCGTCACGATCTTCGACGGTGCCACGTCCAACAAGACCGAGATGACGCTGCAGAACCCACTTCCGTCCGGGGCACCCCTGACGTTCCTGGTGGATGGTCAGACATCGACGCGCTTCAAGGTGCTCCTCCCCGTGCGGCCGAACGGTGCCACCGGCTGGGTCGATCCTGGCCAGGTGAAGAAGTTCCAACACGGTTACAAGGTCGTCGTGGAGCTATCGGCGCACCGGATCACGGCCTACAACGGCAAAGACGTCGTGCTCGCCGAGAAGATCGCGACGGGCAAGAACGACACGCCGACGCCGAACGGCCGCTACTACATCAAAGAACTGCTGAAGCCCTGCTACGACGTGAAGCAGGCCGACGGCTCGCAGAAGTGCACGCCCAATGACAACGGCCTTTACGGTCCGTATGCGTACGGGTTGTCCGGGTTCTCACCGGTGCTGACCAATTTAAACGGTGGTACTGGCGTGCTCGGCATCCACGGGACGGACCAGCCCCAACT
>JAYUDQ010000252.1:0-5798 GCA_043739745.1 Acidimicrobiia bacterium
CTGGGCAGCAGACCTGTGAGCGAACGCGTGATCACGCCGTACCGCCGCTCAGCACCGGCCTCGAGGAAGCTCATGACGCCAAGGGTGGCGATGACCCGAGCCAACGGCGAGGAGCGTCGCATCGGGCCCATGAGGATGAACTGGACGAGCACCGCGACGAGCGTCGCCGAAGCCACGCCCACGATCGCGGCCACGAGCGCTCCGTGGTTCCGGAGCTCGTAATACATCGCCCCTCCCACCAGCGCGAACGCACCGTGCGCGAAATTCACGACACCCGAGCCGCGATAGACGAGCACGATCCCGAGTCCGAGGAGGGCATAAATGCCACCCGACCCCAGTCCGAGCAGGAGGAATCGTAGGAAGTCCGACATCCGTTGCCCCCGGGCGCTGAGAGAAGGGCTCGACCCGCTACTTCAAGGCTTCGATCGGCTTGCCGTCGTTCAGCGGGTAGAAGATCGTGTCGCCGAACCTGTAGCCGTAGACGACAGCCACGGAGGGGAACATGCGCGGCTGGGTGCCAGACATCGCCGTTGCCTTCACGGTGTAATCCAACGGCCTCGTCATGCCGCCGGTGTCGTAGCCGCTGACCTTTTCCATGGCGGCCAGCACTGAGGCGCGCGTGACGTCGCCCGGGATCGAGTTCGCCGTGTCGGTGAACAGCTTGATCGACAGCCATGCGGCGGCGGCACGAGAGCTAGTGACACCGGTCGGGTTGTACTGCTTCATCTCGGCCAGGAACCTCTGGAATCCCTTGCTCTCAAGATTGAACGGACTGGAGATGTAGACGTTCTTCATATCGCCACCGACGAGGTCTGTCAGCGATGCCGGGTCGAAAACTGCGCCGGACGTGGCGATCGGCAGCTGCGTGCCGTACTGCTGACGAACGGCCTTGATGAGACGTGCCGAGATGTCTTGCGTATGAGCGATCACAATGCCGTCGGAGCCAAACAGCGCGGCGGCCTGCGGGGTCACGTCGCCGATACCGACGGCCACGGGGACCTGCGCGTTCCACTTCAGGCCGCGTGGTTTCAGCACGCCGGTCTCGATCAACGGGGGCAGCACGGCTCCAGCGGGCGCGTCGATGTAGGCGATGCTGATGTTCTTCTTGTTGAGGACGTCGGTAAGGATCGCAGCTGCACCGGCTACTTGCTGACCGCCGATGTGCACCGGAAACACGACCGGCGAGCTGAAGTCGGGTGTCTGGGAAAGCTCGCCTCCCACGCTGGCGATCTTCGCTGCTTCCAGGATCGGATCGGCGTTGGCGGCGCTGGTCGAGCCGGAGCCGACGAGGGCGATGATCGACTTGTCGTCCGTCAGATCACGGGCGCACTTCGCGCTCAGGTTCGCGTCGTTGTTGTCACTGCAGACGACCAGCTCCACCGGATGGCCCTTGACACCCCCGGCCGCGTTGACTGCGGCGATCGCGCCCTTCATGCCGGACTCCGACTGCGGGCGCACCGTCGCACCGATGAGGAGCCCTACTTTGACCGGCGTTCCCGTCGCCGGACCCGTCGGGACGGCCGTGGTGGCCGGTGACGCTGGTGTGGTCGGCGCCGCGGATGAAACCGGTGCGCCGGTGGTTTTCGGGGCGACGGCAGTGGTGGTGGGACTAGCCGCGGGCACGAGCTTCGCGTACACGAGCTTGGAGCCCTTCTTGACGCAAGTGAGCGACGAGCCGTTCGCTGCCTTTGCCGTCAATCCAGCCTTCTTGCAGGTCGCGCCGACGCTGGAGGCAGCCACGCCGTACGTTGGACCCGTCAGTCCACCCACGAGAACGATGGCTGCTCCGAGCACTACCGCGCTCATCGCGTGGCGGTGACGAATCCGGTTCACTCGCATTTTTCTCCCCTAGCAAAATATCGCTCGCAATGATTGTAACTAACTTTCGCCGAACATACCAGACACCTCCAGCCGCGACGAGCGAGAGGTTTGATAGCTGTTCTCAACGCGCCTCGTCGGCCAGGCATCTGTAATAATCATTGCGAGGTCAAATCGAACTCGCGTTCAGAGGGGGAAAAGTGGCAACGACAGGAGGTGCGTCCGAGGCCCGAACGCTTGAGGGCAAGGTTGCCATCGTCACGGGCGCGGGTCGCGTGGGGGGGATCGGCGCTGCGTACGCGAGGGGTCTCGGGGCGGCCGGTGCGTTCGTCGTCGTGGCCGACATCGACCCCGAAGGTTCCGGGCGCGTCGCGACGATGCTCAACGAGGAAGGTCTCACCGTCGTTTCGACGCGTGTCGACATCACGGACGAAGCCTCGACCCGGGCGATGGTCGAGACGGCCAAGGAGCACTTTGGCGGCGTTGACATCCTGGTCAACAACGCGGCGCTCATGTCGGAGCTGTCGCGCTCGACCCTCATGGACGTCGACATGGCCGAGTGGCAGCGGGTGATGGACGTGAACCTCACCGGCGCTCTGCTGTGCTGCCGTGCCGCGGTGCCCTCGATGATCGAGCGGGGCGGCGGCAAGATCATCAACCAGTCCTCGGGTGGTGCGTTCGTGCCGAGCTCGCCGTACGCGATCGCCAAGCTGGGCATCGTGGCGCTCACGTCGGCCCTCGCGAAGCAGCTCGGCCCGTCGAACATCAACGTGAACGCGATCGCTCCCGGGCTCGTCGAGAGCGAGGCCGGTCTGTCCCTCGTCCCGAAGGACTCGCCGGGCCGGGCCCGGTTCACGACCGCGGTGCGTACTGCCGGGGCGCCTGCGGATCTCGTGGGTGCGCTTCTGCTCCTGGCTTCGC
The DNA here is from genome assembly GCA_043739745.1 of Acidimicrobiia bacterium. GTDB lineage: Bacteria > Actinomycetota > Acidimicrobiia > Acidimicrobiales > JANYDT01 > JAYUDQ01. The sequence continues at coordinate 2,740 of JAYUDQ010000252.1, forward strand.
CCGCGGGCGACTGGATCACCGGGCAGACCCTGAACATCGACGGCGGCTGGATCCAGCGCGTCTGAGCCGGGAGGCACTATGAAGATCATCGTTCATCACGATCTCTGCACCGGTCACGGCCGCTGCGCGGTCGCCGCGCCTGAGGTGTACGTCCTCGACGAGACCGGCTACAACCGCATGGCGCCCTTCGAGGTGCCCGTGGGCCTCGAGGCGCAGGCGGGCGCCGGGGTGGACGCGTGCCCGGAGCGCTGCATCGAGATCGTGGAGTGACCGACGTGGCCGGCAGCGGGCGCGCCGTCGGCAGGTCGATGCCGCGACGGGAAGACGCTCGTCTGCTCACGGGGCGGGGCTGCTTCGTCGACGACGTGACGGTGCCGGGGGCGCTCCATGCAGCGTTCGTCCGCAGCGAGGTGGCCGCCGGTCGGATCACGCGGCTCGACGTCAAGGCCGCGCTCGCGCTCGACGGAGTCGTCGCGGTGCTGACCGCGGCGGACTTCTCGGTCTATCCGGGCGCGCTCCTCAAGGGCACGGCCGACCCGGGGGCGTTCGCGGTGTGGCCGCTGGCCGTCGACACGGTCCGCTTCGTCGGCGATCCGGTCGCCGTCGTCGTCGCCTCGAGCCGGTACGTGGCCGAGGACGGCTGCGAGCTGGTGGAGCTGGACATCGAGCGCGACGCCCCGGTCATCGGGCTGCACGCGGCGTTGGCCGGGGCGCGCCTCGTCCATCCGGAGCTTGGTACGAACATCGCCGCCCGTATCCCGTCGACCGAGGGCGACGCCGTTGACGAGGCGATCGCCGGCGCGCACCTGGTCGTCACGCGCACGTTCTCGAATGCCCGAGCGTCGGTCGTGCCGATGGAGGGGCGAGGCATCGTGGCGAGCTGGAGTGGCGGCGAGGCCAGGATGCGGATCCGGGCTTCGACGCAGTCCCCGCACGAGCTCAAGGCATTCGCTGCCCGGCTGATCGGATGTCGGGACCACCAGGTCCACGTGATGATGGGCGATGTCGGCGGTGGCTTCGGCCAGAAGATGTACCCGACACGTGACGAGGCGGCGGTCATCCTCGCGGCACGTGTCCTCGGACGCCCCGTGAGCTGGATCGAGGACCGGCGCGAGAACCTGGTGGCGGCCTGCCAGGCGCGGGCGGAGCAGTCGACGATCACGCTCGCGACCGATGCCGGCGGCCGGTTCCTGGCGCTGAAGGTCGAGCTCGTGGACGACTGCGGCGCGTACCCGCTCGGTACCGCCGGGTCGAGCGGAACGATGGCAGCGGTGTGCGGTGGTGGGCCTTACAAGGTGGCCTACGTGTCGATCTCTTCGACGAGCGTCTACACGAACACGGTCGGGAAGGGTGCGTACCGGGGGCCGTGGGCGATCGAGACGATCGCCCGCGAGCAGGTCATCGACCATGCTGCTCGCGCGCTCGGGATCGATCCGGTCGAGCTGCGGCTGCGCAACCTCATAACCAACGCGGACCTCCCGTATCGGCTGTCGAGCGGCCTCACGGTCGACGCCGTGACACCCCGCGAAACCCTCGAGCAGGCCGCGTCCATCATCGACGTGCAGGCATTCCGCGAGGCGCAGGCGCAGGCGCGCTCGGAGGGGCGGTACCTCGGATGCGGCTTCAGTGTGCTGCTCGAGCCGTCGTCGGTGGGTGCTGGGATGTGGGCGACGGAGCATGCGACTGTTCGGCTTGACAGCGACGGGTCGGTTGTGGTGCTGATGAGCACGGGCAGCCACGGCCAGAGCCTCGAGACGACCGTCCCGCAGGTCGTGGCCGATGCGCTCGGGTGTGCGGTCGAGGACGTGACGATGGTGCAGGGCGACACCGATGCGACGTCGTGGGGGCCGGGGACGGGCGGCAGCAGGAGCGCACTCATTGCGAGCGGCGCGGCCCGCCGTGCTGCGGAGGACGTCCAGGGGCGCATCAAGGCGATCGCCGGCCATCTCCTGGAGGCTGCGGTCGAGGACCTCGAGGTCGTCGGCGGCACGGTGTCGGTGCGGGGCGTGCCCTCGATCGGATCGTCGTTCCGTGACATCGCCACGACCGCGTACCGCAACGGCGGGGCCCTGCCGTCCGGGATGACGCGTGACCTCGAGGCGAGCGCCCGGTTCTCCCCGTCGGCGCCGTTCACGTGGTCCAACGCCTGTCATGCGTGCGTCTGCGAGGTCGATCCGGAGCTCTGGACGGTCCGGCTCCTGCGCTACGTGGTGAGCGAGGACTGCGGGATCATGATCAACCCGATGGTGGTCGCTGGGCAGATCGCCGGAGGCGTCGCCCAGGGGATCGGCGGCGCGCTGCTCGAGCACTCCATCTACGACGACGCGGGGAATCCCCTCGCCACGACCTTCCTCGACTACCTGATCCCGCTCGCCGACGACGTGCCCAAGGTCGAGTACGGCCACATCGAGACGCCCTCGAACGAGCTCGGCGGATACAAGGGGATGGCGGAGGGATCGGCGATCGCCGCGCCGGCCGCGGTCGCCAACGCTATCGCCGATGCGCTCGCCCCCTTCCGTGTCGAACCGACGTCGTTCCCGCTCGCGCCATCGACGCTCTTCGCTCTGCAACACAATCCGAGAACACTCGAGAAGTGAGGACATCATGTCGAATGATCAGGTAGCCGCCAAGGAGGCCGATCGGCCGCTGCTGCAGGAGCGTCCGGACTTCGACCACCGCGACGATCCCGGCCTCCTGCACGAACCGTGGGACCGCTGGAACGAGCTTCGGGCGGAGAGCCGGATCGCGGTGCGGCCGTACGAGGACTACAAGATCTGGATCCTCGCCGACTACGACGACGTGCGCGTCTCGCTGCAGCGCTACGACCTGTTCACGAGCAAGAACCTCAATGTCTACGGTCCGATGAAGGAACCCGACCTGCGGATCATCCCGGCGGAGATCGACCCGCCGGATCAGGCCGCGTACCGCCAGATGATCCTCTCCTACCTGTCGCCCAAGCGCGTCACCGAGATGACACCGCACATCCGCGAGCGGGCCGTCGAGCTGATCGAGGGATTCGCGGGCAAGGGCCATTGCGACCTGATGAAGGACTTCTCGAA